>JAMCWL010000007.1 GCA_023481285.1 Actinomycetota bacterium
TGTCCGGCCAAAGTCAAAGCGCGCCTCGCCACCTCGTCCTTCACGCCATCCATCTCGAAAACGATGCGGCCCGGCTTGACCGGAAAAACGTAATGGTCGACAGCTCCCTTCCCTCCGCCCATCGTCACTTCCGGCGGACGTTTGGTCACCGGCTTGTCGGGGAAGACGCGAATCCAAATTTTTCCCTCTCTTTTAATGAAATTGGTGATGGTGCGGCGCGCCGCCTCAATCTGGTTAGCCTTCAGCCAGGCCGGCTCGGTGGCCTGCAGGCCGTACGTTCCGAAAGCCAAATAGCACCCGCGGGTGTCGATGTTGCGTCCGCGCGAGCGTCCTTTCTGCCATTTTCGATGTTTGACCTTTTTCGGGATAAGCATGTTTCAAATTACCTCCTTTCCGCGAAAACTTCTCCGCGGTTGATCCAAACCTTGATGCCAATCGTGCCATAAGTGGTGAAAGCCGTAGCCTCGCCGTAATCGATGTCGGCGCGCAGGGTCGAGAGCGGAAGTTTGCCGCTCATCAAGGTTTCGGTGCGAGCTATTTCGTTGCCGTCCAATCTTCCGGAAACGGTTATCTTCGCGCCCTTGACGTCGCGGTTCTGCTTCAAAGAATCGAGGTACTTCTTGATGGTCCGGCGAAACTTGAAGCGCTTCTCCAGATCCCAAGCGATGTTTTGAGCGACAACCGTGGCCGAAACCTCGGTGCGCTTCAATTCCTCGACGCTTAAGTTTAAGGCAACCTTAGATTTAATAGCTTTTTCCAAAGCCTTCGTCAAGTCTTCAACGCCCTTTCCGCCGCGGCCGATGATGAGTCCCGGACGGCTGGCTTTGATGAAAATACGGTAACGGTCGGGGGTGCGCTCGATTTCGATGCGAGCCACTCCGGCCTGACCGATTTTTTTCATAATCAAGGCGCGGATCTTCTCGTCCTCTTCAAGCCACGCGGCAAAATTGCGCTTGTTGGTTATCCAGCGCGCGTCCCAAGGCTTGGTGATGCCTAATCGATATGAGTTTGGTTTTATTCTTCTTCCCATGGTTTTTATATAGCCTTCCGCCTGAACATGCGACGCGTGGTTTCGGCTCCTTTTTCTTCGCGCGGCTTAGCCTCAGCCTTCTCTTTAACGGCCGAACGAGGCGGCTTACTGACCTTTTCTTCTTTCGGCTGCTTGGCCGCAGTCTTCGGCTTGGCGCCGTGGCGGTGGAGGACGAAGCGCTGCTTCTGTTCCTTCTCGCCCAAGACCAAAGTGATACGACTGCGCTTTTTTTGCAGCGGGGTCGCGCGGCCCTGCGCGCGGGGCAGGTACCTTTTAAGCATTATCCCCTTGTCGACGTAGATCGTCTTCACATAAAGCTTGGCCTCGTCGAGATGGGCGTTCTTGGCGTTAGCCACCGCCGAGTAGATCAACTTCTTGATCGGAGCGGAGCTGCGCAAGGAGTTCATCTCCAGCTGGGCTAAAGCCTCGTTCACCGCTAATCCGCGGATTAAATTAGCGACCAGTCTAACCTTGCGCGGCGCGATGTCCAAGTTTTTCAAAATAGCTTTAGCTTCGTTCATGGCGTTTATTTCTTAACAGTACTCTCAGCGGCCTTAGCTTTGGTTTCCAGCTCTTTCTGGATCTTTCCTCCGTGGCGGACGAACTTTCTGGTCGAAGCGAATTCGCCTAAGCGGTGGCCGACCATTTCCTCGGTAATCAAGACTGGAATGAAGTCTTTGCCGTTGTGAACTCCGAAAGTGAATCCCACCATCTCCGGAGCTATCTCCGAACTGCGCGACCAGGTCTTGATGACCGTGCGGTCGCCCACCTTCAATAGCGCCACCTTTTTTAAGAGGCGCGGATCAATGTATGGACCTTTATAAGACGATCTGCTCATGGTGTTTCTTTATTTCTTCTTCTTTTTAGGGCGACGGCTGACGATCAACTTGTTGGACCACTTGCGCTTTTCGCGGGTCTTGCGTCCGCCGGTGACCTTACCCCACAGGGTCTTCGGACGGCGGGTTCCGCGCGGCTGGCGGCCCTCACCACCTCCGTACGGGTGGTCGACGGGGTTCATGACGGTACCTCTTACGGTCGGTCTCACTCCCATGTGACGGACTCTTCCGGCCTTGCCCAAGTTCACCAACTTATTGTCCTGGTTGGAAACCTGCCCGACCGAAGCCAGGTTGTCCCAAAGAATCTTGCGAACCTCTCCGGACGGCATCTTGAGATGGGCATACCCGTCCTCGTGCGCCAAGACGGAAGCCGAACTTCCAGCGCTGCGGACAATCTGTCCTCCTCTTCCCGGATTAAGTTCGACGTTGTGGACGGCGTAGCCGACCGGGATGTTCTTAAGCGGAAGTCGGTTGCCCGGGGTCAAAGCCGCGGACTCTCCGGAAGCGATATCGTCGCCGATCTTAACCCCGTGCGGAGCCAAATGGTAGCGGCGGTCGCCGTTGCGATAGATCACGCGCATAATGAAAGCGGTGCGGTACGGGTCGTACTCCAAGGCCTCAACCCGCCCATTAACTCCCGCCAGGTTCTGGCGGAAATCGATTTCGCGGTAAGAGCGCTTGTTTCCTCCGCCGCGGTGGCGGACAGTAATGCGTCCCTGGTTATTGCGGCCGCTCGAGGACTTTAAGGTAGAAGTCTTTTTCTTTAAAGGCTTAACCTTGCTCAGTCCCGAAAAATCGGGGGAGGTCATATGGCGGCGCGACGCGGTTGTTGGATTGTAGTGCTTCATGATTCGATATTAATCTTGTCCCCCGCCTTCAGGGTAACAACGGCTTTCTTGATATCCCTCTTCTTGTTCTTGATGCGGATGATGTTGACGCCGACGACTTTCACTTTGTAGGTTTCTTCCACGAGCTTTTGAATCTCGCTGCGGTTGGCGCGGCGGTCGATCAAAAATACGTACTGCCCGTTATTCGACAGGGAGAC
>JAMCWL010000059.1 GCA_023481285.1 Actinomycetota bacterium
TGCCGTCGGCGTCAAAGTCGTTGACGCCGTTGGTGAGGCTGTACGAGACAACCTGGCTCATCGCGCTCTCCTGTGCATACGCATCGTAAGCCGTGACTGCATAGTAGGTCGACCCGGAAGCAAGACCTTTGTCGTCATAAGTGGTCGACGAGGTCGAGGCGATCTTCGAAAGAACCGAGGGCGACGTTCCGCGGTAGATGTTGTAGCCGGTAAGATTGGGGTCTCCCGTGGGCGCCGTCCAGCTTACCCTTACCCCATCCCCAGTCCGAACGACCACAACCCCGGTCGGGGTGTTCGGCGGAAGGTTGTCGACCGGCGACGCCGAAGCCTCGTTCGAGTCGGCGGAGGCATTTCCAGCCAGATCGACCCCTTTGACGACATAGTAGTAGGTCACACCGGCGACTAAACCGCCATCGGTGTAAGCCGTCCCGGAAACAAGTGACGTATTCACTTTGACTTTCGAACCGCCGGGGCTCGTCCCCCGGTAGATGTTGTAGCCGGCAAGATTCGGATCTCCGGTCGAAGCGGCCCACGACAGGTTGAGCGCTGTTCCGTGATCGTTCGGCGCGTCGACGGCGGTCAAGCCGGTCGGGGCGTTCGGCGGAAGGTTGTCGGCTGAAGACGCCGATGTGGTCGGAGTCGGGCCGCTCTCCAGGTTTCCCCAGTCAACCGCTATAGCATAGTAGTAGTATGGAACTCCGTCTGTCCGCCCGGTATCCATATAAGCGGTCTGCGTCGTCTCGATAATCTGGCTGAACGGGCCTCCCAATGAGGTCGAGCGATAGACCCGATAGCGGTCCACATCCGCGGATGAAGAAGCCGTCCAGGAGAGATTGACAGCGCCCCCGTGGTCCGCCGGCGTGTCGACCGCGCTGAACGACGCCGGTGGATTCGGCGGGAGATTGATCTCGGTCACGCTCAGGTTGTACCCTCCGGCCCCCTGCCCTTTCAAGAGAACGCGGGCATAGTAAGTACCGCTCGTCGACGCCGTCCAATCGATCGCCGTCGACGCTTCAAAGCCTTCCCGCCAGTCGACGATCGCGCCCGAGCTGTTTACGAGTTCCACGCGAACGACATTGCTCTTCGTCGTGCCGTCGGTTAGTACCACCCGGCCCTGGCCGACGACGTTAGATAAAGAGATGAGATAGCGCATCCCGGCGATGGCGGTGAACGCTGCGTAATCTTCATCCGCCGGAGTGAGGGTTCTCGACTGTACGACCCCATCCTTGGTAATAGATTTAGCGGTGGCCATACTTCCGTCCGGCTCAAAAGAGTCCGCCGTCACCGTGTCGATGGTGAAATTGACGGCCGACACGCTAGACCCACCGGTAATCGTCACCGGGGTCGCCGAGGCCTCGGTTGCCGCTCCGTTGTAGTAGGCATCGACCAAACCATTCTCGTTATAGGTGGAGACGATGTAAGCTGCGTCCGCCAGCCCCGTTATCTGGTAGTTGCCGCTGGCGTCGGTCACCGCATAGCCGGTTGGCGTATCGGTGGTGTGAGCCCAGACGTAGACACCTGAGAGCGGGCTTCCGGGAGTGTTTTTAACGCTACCGGAGATCTTCCCGCCGACGTGCAGGCGCGCGTTCTTGTCAGGAATCATCTGACCGGTCGACGTCACATCTATAGAGGTCGCCGCCTGCCAGGTCACGGCGTTGTTATAATACTGTGGTGCGTACACTTTGTTGCCGTCGCTGAAGAGCAGTTTGTACTTCCCCAGGCTCAGACCGAAGACCCCGTAGTTGCCATCGCTTCCAGTCGTTGCGGACATGCTGGGCCTACCGGGGTCGGGGTTGCCGTACGCATCAACCGGCATGGCCTTGACCGCGATGCCGCCAAGGGGCGTCGGGGTCGCCGAGTCGTCGGTCACGGCACCGGCTATCGTCGCGCCCGCGTGCATCCGCGCATTAATGCCGGTGAGGTCGACTCCGGAAACGATCGTCACGATATTCGCCAGATTGAAGCTTATCTTGTCGCTGTAATACTGAGAAGTGTAATTCTTGCCAGTCGAATCAAAGAAGACCTTGTAATTACCGGCGACCAGACCGGATATCGTATAGTCGCCGCTGAGATTGGTAACCGATGAGCCTTCCAACCTGGTGAGATCCGGGTTGCCGCCGGCATCGACCGGTGTCGCCTTGACGGTGATGCCGCTGATGGCGTTTGCGGTCGGGGTTAAATCGTCAGTTACTCGACCGATGATCGAGGCGCCGGTCACGAGATTGGCATTGAGGCCCGAGACTGTGCCTCCGCTCGTCGCTGTAACAGTATCGGCACTGGTAAAATTGGGCCTTCCATTATAGTACTGCGGTTCATAGTTCAATGCGGTTCCGTTGAAAAGGACCTTGTAATTGCCTGGAGTCAGGCCTGCAATCGTGTAAGCCCCGTTGAGGGTCGAAGCCGAGAGCTCTTCCCTGTTCAGATCACGGTTGCCACTTGCGTCGATCGGTATGGAGCTCACGACGACTCCGGAGAGTGGCGTGGCTCCGGCGCTCACGGTACCGGTGAAGATGCCGCCTATGTGCATCTTTGCGTTGACGCTGGTGGTCGAGCTTCCGGCGGTAATGCCAAGTAAATTGGCCGAGGCGAAATCCCACTTATCGTCGTAGTACTGGACAGCCAGGTTCTCCCCTTCGACGAGGAAGTAGACCTTGTAATTACCCGGAGCCAGACCAGGGATGGTGTACGTGCCATCAGGGCTTGTTCGAGTCGAAATCTCAGGTCTCGAGGTGTCGCGGGTCCCCGACGCATCCACGGGGATCGCTTTAACAAAGGCATATCCCTTGGGTGTCGGCGTAGCCGTCGCGTCGTCGGTAACCTTTCCGGAAATCGACCCTCCCTTATGCAGCTTGGCATTGATGTTGGACGTAGTGAGACCGGCCGTTGTTGAAATGATATTAGCCGCTGAGAAGCCTTGTTTGTCGTCGTAGTACTGGAGCGCGTATCCGCTTGCCCGCAGATCAAAGGATACCTTATAAAAACCTGTGTTCAGCCCAACTATGCTATAGCTACCGTTCAAAGCGGTAGTGGTGGCTTTCGGGGATCTCGAACCGTCGGAGTTCCCGGCGACATCGACCGGCTCAACCTTTACCGACACTCCAGATAGGGGAGAAGGCGTTATCGAGTCATCCGTTACCGTACCGGTGACGATCGCACCCACTTGAAGGGCCGCATTCTTGTTGGGCGTATCGACGCCATCCACGACATTGACCGGATCTGCGGTTGTTACATCCTGCTTACCGTTGTACCACTGCTCGATATAGTTACCGCTCTGGGGGAAAAAATAAATCTTATAGTTGCCCGAACCGAGACCACCCGCGAAGTACGTACCGTCGCTTAAGGTGGTTACCTGCTTTGCCAGCGACATATCCGATGCGTATACCGATACAACTACATTTCCTAGCGGTAGAGTCGTACTGGCGTCGGTAGCTTTTCCGCTGATACTGCCGGTCCCGGCTGCAAATAGCGATGGTACCACCAACAGAGTGAGCATCGCCATGGTCAGCAGCGCTGCCAACGCTTTTGCAGATTTTGATCCCGTTTGACGGCTCATCTGTCATTCCCTCCAAGCTTTCTTACAGATCGATTGCTATTTACAAAACCGGGCTATTGCAGGAATGGACCGACAAGAGCATTAACACCCAACGAGAGCTCCGGGCGTCGCTCGATTATCAGTCCGAGAATCTGTTTGCAAAGCAACTCACCGGTCTAACTAAACTCGGCCGGCGGCTCTTCGGAGCCTATCTCTCTTATCGGACTGCTTCTGCAGACTCTTGAGGTTGTGGACGCTAAAAATGTGCCGATGATGAAGTTCACGCGATCGTCCAGGGGCTATTTGACGGATCCTGGTGCTCAAGCTGAGGGGGCGATATTTACATGCGCCATCCATCTACCTGAGAAAATGACCTGAAAGGAGGGCTTCAAAGGAGGGCTTTTCTTTTGTCGGCCGGATTTGAACCTTTCGGCGGCTAAAGCCGCCTCTCCAGAGGAAGTGAAACAGGCAGTCCATGTAACCGCTTATTCTTCTTAATACCCATATTGCAACGTGGGCAGAACAATGGATCAATAGAGCAATAGACCGCATTGGACGCACCGATACAGGACGGTTGCTTGCAGTGGTTTTCGAGATCAAAGGTACGACCGTCAGAGTTTTGCCCAAGAAGAGACCATGAACCATTTTAATAATCTTGTTTAAATCAGACATTAATGGCTTCCTTTTCGAACCGAGCCCACAGCAAGCGTAAACCGTTGACGATCACTATCAGGGCGCTCACCTCGTTAATGAGGATACCTGGAACAAGACCGACAAAACCCACAAGGGCGGCTGGCACCAGAAAGGCGACGATTGCCAGTGATGCGGCAATATTCTGTTTGATATTCCTCACCGATCTCTGGGAGAGTCGAAGTGCGTAAGACAGCTTAGGAAGCTCATCGGCCATAAGGGCCATGTCGCCGGTTTCAAGGGCCACATCCGTTCCGCCACCCATAGCGATACCAACATCGGCTACAGCCATAGCCGGGGCGTCATTTACACCATCGCCAACCATGGCCACCTTGCCATAGCTCTTCTTGAGTTTCTTTACCGCCTCAACCTTGTCGTCGGGAAGAAGCTCGGCAAAATACTCATCGACACCGGCCTGAGCGGCGATCGCACCGGCGGTTCTTTCGTTGTCGCCGGTAAGCATAACTACTCTTTTGATTCCAATAGCTTTCAGGTCGGCGATCGTCTTTTCTATATGAGGCCGCAATTGGTCGGCCACGGCGATCGCACCCAGGAGTCCCTTTTCGCTTCCTAAGAGAACCGTTGTCTTGCCCTGATTTTCAAGTTTGGCCAACGTCTTTGCATCGATATCGTTCAAGTTGGCGAACTCTTTAAAAAACTCTCGATTGCCGATTCGATAGATATGCCCGTCCACTTTCGCCCGAGCCCCGAGGCCGGTGACCGACTGGAAGTCATTGATCTCCGGAAGGGATAGGTCGCGGTTCTCGGCTTCTTTTAAGATGGCATCAGCCAAGGGGTGTTCGCTTCGCGACTCGATGGCGCCCGCAACCTTCAAAATCTCTTCAATCGAATAGTTGTTTAGGGAAATGATATCTGTAACTTCAGGCTGGCCGATCGTAAGGGTGCCGGTCTTGTCGAAAGCAACGACATCAATGCCGCTTGCGGCTTCAAGGTACGCTCCGCCTTTGATGATAACGCCATGTCGTGCTGCATTTCCGATGGCCGTGACCACTGATACCGGAACGGAGAGCGCAAGGCCGCAAGAACAAGAGACAACCAATACCACAAGGCCTCGCAAGTACCAGGTGGAAAAGTCCTGGCCGAAGGCGAACGACGGGACAAACGCCACCCCGATCGCCAGCGCAAACATGCTCGGCGTGTAGTACTTGCCGAACTTCTCCCCGAAGCGCTGGTATTTAGACTTCTTGGCTTGGGCCTCTTCGACCAAGTGAATGATTCGGGCGAGTGTTGTATCTTTCGCTAGCTGGGTGACTTTGATCTCCAATGATCCTCGCTGATTGATGGTGCCGGCAAAGACCTCATCACCCAAGTTCTTGGCTGCCGGTATAGACTCGCCCGTAATTGGCGCCTGGTCTACCGTTGAAGAACCTAAGACTACCGTCCCGTCTAGCGGCACTCGTTCGCCAGGTTTTACGATTAAGATATCGCCGATTCGTATCTCGTCTACGGCAAGCACCGTCTCCCCGCCGTCCCTTTTGACAAGCGCTTCAGATGGCGCAAGCTCCATGAGCGCCCGTATTGAGCCTCTTGCCTTGTCAACGGCGAAGGCCTCTAGAACATCACCTAAGAGATAGATAAAGACAAGAAGCGCCGCTTCTTCCCATTGACCGAGACTTACAGCGCCAAGCGCACCGGCAACCATTAATAGACGAATGTTGATGGTTAAATTCTTAAGAGCGGCAAAGCCCATTTTAGCCGGATAGTAGCTGCCAAGAACGATCGCAAGACCAAAGAAGATCTTTACAGTCTGTTGGGGAAGGCCTAGTTTATCGGCAATGACAGTACTGAGCGTGATAAGCCCGCTCAAGACCAAAAGAATGAGCTTTGGCTCTTTCCACCAAGGCTTTCCTTGCGCCTTCGCTTTTGGTTTTTCCGCGGTGGCCTTAAGGCCCACTGCCCCAAGCTCTCTGATTATATCCTCAGTCGTTATGTTCTCTGGGTAGTAAGTAACGGTAACCTTTTGACTCATAACATTGGCTTCAAAGCCCACAACACCCGCAAGCGGCGTGAGTCGTTTCTCAATCAACTCCACCTCGTCCTGGCAGTCCATGCCTTGAACGAGAAGGTCTACTTTCTTGGCAGGTGTTTCCTCGCTGATTCCATAACCTAAGCTTTCAACAGCCCGTTTTACACCTCCGAGATCAATATCGCTTGTTCCCGATATCGTCAGCTTTTGCGTCGCAAGCACAACGCTTGCGCTTCGGATACCGGATAGTCTTGAGACGGCTTTCTCAACATGTGCGGCGCAATCCGGACAATCAAGACCCTCTAGGGCGAAGATATATTTAGTGTTTACTGATGATGGAGTTTCGGCCGTGTTCTTACTCATTTGAGGCCTCCTTAACGCCTATTAAATGGGCCTTTAGGATACCGAGAGTGCACTTTCCGTTCACTCGTACTTGCAGCCGTGCCTGAAGGTTTTGTTCGTCCCTGGCAAGCTGCTCTTCATCAAGAGATTTGACTGCTTCACAAAGGTATTTTAGAAACTGGTTGGCAGGGGGCACTGCATACGAATAGACCCAACGACCCTCTTTTTGCTCGTCGATCAGTCCCGCGTGCTTGAGGATTTTCAGGTGTCTTGAAATATTATATTGGGGCTCTTCAAGTGAGTCGGTCAGCTCACAACAACAAAGCGCTTTGCCGGAGACAACCAAAAGGCGCATAATCCTAAGGCGCGTTTCATCGCTTAAGGCTTTGAATGTTTCGATCGGTTCTTTCATGGCCCTCTCTCCTATTCTTATATGCGCAACTATGCAACTATTATAACCACACTATCTTTCGCCTGCAAGCTATTTACTTGGAAACGGGATTTATCTTTTTTGAACCTAAAGGGGAAAGGAATTATATTATGCTTGCTCTGAGGAGCCCAGTAAGCAAGCGGTCTTTTGACTGCCTAATTCACTCACCGTCTACTCATGTAGGTTGTGAGCGATGTTCCTTTGCATAATAGGGAGCCGTTACCCGGAGCGTTGATTTACCGTTACAGGACAATCATAATATCAGCTATGCAAAGAGATTTTCTCAGGTTGGCAGTGCTCGTCATGCTTGTTGCACTCTTTCTGATGCACCCGGGTTTACCGGCCTTCGGGGCGTCGTCGCCACACGGGGCGACGGAAAGCTCTTGCTCTGGCGAGCGAGCCGAGACTGAAAAACAAGATCCTAACTGCTGCTCGATACCTCACTGCTCACATTTCATGAGCATTGTCCCGGCCTTCAAACCGCCTTTCTCAACTGAAGTCGGCTATGCTTTCAATCTTACGGTAAAGCCAACTCTCACCCCATCTATCCAATCGATCTTCCATCCACCCGCAACCTCATAAAGCATCACCATGTGTAATCGACGGGTTGCAAACCCCTCAAGCTAAAATTTGCGAGTTTATTTAGCCTAAAGACTATAGAACTATGTTCGTCAAACCTAACTCTGGAGGTAACCCGATTTGACTTCTCTTGGAAGCTTCGCGCTCATCATAGCGGCCGTCCTAGCTATTTATGTCTGCGTTAGTCTGTATAGCTGGCTTAGCGACAAAAAGCGCAACCACCCATACGAGAAATTGTATAGAGTGACAATCGGCATCTTTATGTCCGTCTCCGCCGCCACAATTCTCTTGCTTATGGCGTTTATCAAGCAGGACTTCTCCTTTGACTACGTAACCAAATACTCAAGCCCCGACATGCCGCTCTATCTCAAGGCGGCGGCGCTCTGGGCGGGGCAGGCGGGCTCGATGCTCTTCTGGCTTTTCCTGCTCTCGGGGATCACCGCCTTCATCGCGTACCAGCGGAGGAACGAGCCGGATAGACTCACGAGCTACACGCTTTTGATCCTCAACGTTGTGCAGCTTTTTTTCCTTGCCGTGATTATCCTGATTCAAGAGAGCAATCCGTTCCTTCCAGGAAGCGGAACACCGGGAACGGGCTTAAACCCGCTTTTGCAGCACTGGGCGATGGTCCTTCACCCGCCGACGCTTTTCCTCGGCTACGCCGGTTTTACCGTGCCATTCGCCTATGCGATGGCGGCGCTTCTCGCCAAGGACTCCTCAAGAGAGTGGGTCGAGCGCTCCCATAAATGGACGCTTTTCGCCTGGTTTTTCCTCTCGGCGGGGATCATCCTTGGGGCATTGTGGGCGTACGTCGTCCTCGGTTGGGGCGGTTACTGGGGCTGGGACCCGGTCGAGAACGCCTCTCTCATTCCATGGCTTACCGGCATCGGCCTCTTGCACTCCATCACCGCCTACCGCAGGCGGGGCAACCTCAAGCTTTGGACGGCGGCGCTTGCAACGGCGACCTTCGTCCTCTGCATCGTGGCGACGTTCGTCACCCGAAGCGGCCTCATCCAAAGCGTCCACGCCTACGAGCAGAACATGCCGCTTACCGTGCTCTTCGGCGGCTTCATGATTGGGACCGTCATGCTGAGCTACCACCTTATATCGACCAACCGGCGGCGTTTTGCTCAGGACGACCAGTTCGAATCGCTCGCTTCCAAGCAGTTCACGTACTATCTAAACAACCTCTTGATGGCAGCTTTTGCGGGAATCGTCGTTTTTGCAAGCATGATTCAGCCGTTCTTCGGCCGCATGTGGGTTGCCGATAACTACAACTTGATCGCGCGCCCATTAGGCATTCTCTATCTTGGAGTGCTGATCGCCTGTCCTCTTATGGGCTGGGTAAAGACCGAAAAGGAGAAACTTTATAAACGTCTCATGGTCCCCGGCATCGTAACGGCGGTTGCCGCCCTGCCTATTTGGCTGGCTTGGAGCCCGACGAAAGCCCCCGTTCACATGATGGACCTAAAGATCGTCGGGTTCGTTGGCCAATTGATCGCCGTCTTTCTTTTTGTATCCGTCATCGAGCTCTTCGTTATCGGCGCCCAGACAAAGGCGAAAAACCGTGGAATAGGTTTTGCCAGCGCTCTGTGGTCCATCTTCCGATATAACCGCTCGACTGCCGGCGGATATATAGCACACCTTGGAGTGGCTATCGCCATGTTCGGAGTCGTCGCTTCGACAATGTACGTGACGGAGACCAAAGCAACCGTCAACGGCAAACAACCTGGCTCCACGGCGACGATCGGAAGTTATGAACTTAAATACAAGGGGTTCCAATCGCAAGACAGGGGGTCGAACGTACTTTACGGGGCGACGTTCGATCTCTTCAAGAATGGTCGCCCCCTTGGGGAAATAACCGTTAAGAACGCCTACTTCAAAGCCCAGCAATCGGCCTCCCACAAGGTAGCAATTGCGGGCGCTTCGGCTCTTTTCAACCCGAAGGAGTTGAAGTTAAAAGGCGGCAGTCTCTTTGATGCCTACAATCTAGCCGAGGATCTCTTCATCTCCATGGAAGACGTCGATCCTGGTAACCCCGAGTCCATCCCGATCGAGCTTAAAATCAACCCACTCATAGGCTTCGTCTGGTTGGGATCGCTCATCCTCATGCTCGGCACGGTCTACGCGTATGTGCCCAAGCGAGCGGCGGAGCCGATACCGTCTGTTGAAGGCACTAAGAAGAGGAAACTTGAGCCCGTCGCAATCGAGTCCTAGGAGGAGCTCAATATTGACTTTCAAGTATGTTAGGAGCTGATTACGTGCGAAAAACTGTGTTATTCGTGGTCGTCATAATGCTCGGTCTTGTATCGTTCGTTCATGTTGCTACAGGAGCCCCGATTCCAAATGAGCTCGAAGTACAATTCTGGCCTGAGTATGACGATAACCAGGTGCTTTTCATGGAGACCGTCCAGTTCCCATCGGATACGCCTTTGCCGGTCGAGGTTAAGATGGCCATGCCGAAAGGAGCGTCCGTTATCTGGACGGGCGAAATCCTTGGCGGTCCTACCTCTCAAGACATACAGGCACAGCCGACCATCAACGACAAAGGAGACTACGACGAGGCGGTTTTTACTTTGACCAAAAGCAGGATTGCACAGCTCGAGGCTCGTTGGAATGGGCTGAAGACGAGCGGTGACGAGCGATCGCTCCTCTATGACTGGATCCAGCGCTATGAGGCCAAACAGACGAAATTCACCTTGAAGGCTCCTTCGCAATCGACGGACGTCAAGATGACTCCTGCCTCTCAAACCCAAGGGAGCTCGCCCGACAATTTAAATAACTACTCGACGGCGCCTTTACCGCTTGCCGTGGGTCAGAAACAGACGATCGATATCAAGTACAAGAGGAGCATAACAGGTCCATCGGTCACCAAGCAGCAACAGCAGCAGCCCGCGCAGGGTGAAAACGGAGCCGGGGCAGGAGCCGCCCCAACCGACAACATGGGCTTGATCTTCATTGCACTGATCATTGGAGGTGTTGGCTTTCTCTTATATCAAAAAATACGGAATCGCAACGCTTAGCTCAGTAGCAAGCTTACCAAGGAAGAGCTGGGGTATCATCATATCGAACACTCGACAATAGAGCTGGAAAGCGCTAAGTATTGCTCCGGCGTCGAGCGTCAGATTGGGACATTAACAGAACGTTGAAAACCGTTGTTTAATTACTAAAATACTAATCAAAGCCATAGTCTCCTAAAAGCTCTTTCTCAAATAGATCTCATTCTTCAAAAATCGACGGCGGGGGGTTCAGGGGGGAGCCGTCGATTTTTGCATCGTCGGGCGTAAGACCGACTCCCCGCGCTTTGCCCCGAGGTGCAACCGAGTGGGTGAGCGATCAGCGTCGGAAATGGCAGAGCTAGAGGTTAAAGAAGTTACGGTAACCAGTCACTTGGATCAATTAGATCAACGTATCAAAATGGCCGTTAAGATGGCCTCCAACTGCCACCTTGCTTATGAGAAAGCATCGCCGCAGACAAAAAGACTGCTTAATCAAGCATTCTTCGAGAAGATTTACTTAAAGAACAGAGGAATTTCAGGCTATGACCTACACACCGCTATTCGCAGCACTTTTGTCATGTCCTGGTTCTAATAGCAAAACCTTGGTCGGGATGGGCGGATTTGAACCGCCGGCCTCCTGCTCCCAAAGCAGGCGCGCTGACCAAGCTGCGCTACATCCCGGTGAAGCAGACGCTGGATTCTAGAGTCTGGATACCGGCTTTTGATAAAACATCATCAATATTATCACACTTATCACGCGATCGCGTGTACGAGAAACATTATCTCTCGCTCAGAACTTTTTCGAGCTCGCTTTTTAGGAGGCGAAACGCTCTCGCGCGGTGGCTGATCCTGTTTTTGACCTGCGAGCCGAGCTCTGCGAGCGTCTTATCATATCCAGATGGGATGAAGAGCGGGTCGTAGCCGAATCCGCCGCGGCCGCGCGGTTCGAAGCCGACGTGACCTTCGAGCGTTCCCTCGGCGGAGATGACGCGCCGGTCCTTGTCCATATAGACGGCGGAGCAACGGAAACGCGCGGTGCGGTCGGAAAACTCCAAATCCGCGAGTTCGCCAAGGAGCTTGACATTATTTGCCATGTCGTTCGCCCGATCCCCAGCAAACCTCGAGCTCTTGATGCCCGGGGCTCCCCCGAGAGCGTCAACCTCCAAACCGGAGTCATCGGAGATTGCGGCCACTCCGAACTTTTCGACAAGCGCCCGTGCTTTCAACAACGCGTTCTCGTAGAAGCTCTCTCCCTCCTCACGAATGTCGGGCCATTCTTCCAGATCACGATAGGTGATAAGCTCCAAGCCGGGGATGGTTAAAATCTCCCTTATCTCCGCGATCTTGCCCTCGTTCCTACTTGCAACAATAGCTTTAGTGCTCATTCATTCAACATCCCGCTTCAAAAACGCAACGAAGCAATCCGGTGCCGCTTACCAATGGCATAAATGTCCAGTTTTTGACCTGCGAGCCGAGCTCTGCGAAGCCAACCCCTCAAACAGACTGGCTCGCTGAGCGGAGATAATCCTGGCGATCCCCGCTTCAGCCGCGGAGAGCATCGAGTCCAGCTCGCTCCGTGTAAAAGGCTTTTGCTCGGCCGTTCCTTGCACCTCGACGATGTTCCCACTGTCGGTCATGACGAGGTTCAGATCGACCTGCGCACGCGAGTCCTCATCGTATGTAAGGTCGGTGAGAAGCTTCCCTTCGACGATGCCAACGCTTATCCCGGCAACAAAAGCGTCCAGGGGCATCTCGCTTATCTTCCTCTCATCCCTGAGTCCGGCCAACGCCTCGTAGAGCGCAATAAACGCCCCGTTTACCGCCGCCACTCTCGTGCTGCCATCCGCCCGTATGACGTCGCAATCAAGCCGAATGGTTATCTCAGGGAGGAGTGACATGTTGATGACCGATCTGAGCGACCTTCCGATAATTCTCTGGATTTCGTGAGTGCGCCCTCCAACCCGGCCCATGCTGGCCTCTCGTAAAGTCCGCGTCCCGGTCGCCCGGGGCAGCATTGAGTATTCAGCCGTGATCCATCCTCGGCCGCATCCCTTCAGCCACCCGGGGACCTTCTCTTCGACAGTAGCCGTGCAGATCACCCAGGTATTGCCCATCTTGACGAAGCAAGATCCCTCAGCATGCGGTATATAACCACGCAAGAACTCCAGCGGCCTTATCTCGTCGTTCCTTCTCCCGTCGGCCCTCGCCAATCTCCCTCCTTCTAATCACGCCTTGAAAAGCGGTTTCTCCTCCCGCACTAATTTCCCACTTAATTGGTATGGGTCCTTCCCTAAGCGCTCCACTATACTAACATCTTTTCGCCCTCATCAGCGAGGATGACCTCGCCTACGAAGTGCTCCTCCGCTATCAGCCGGGAATGTTCGTGATCGATCGACGGCCAGATGTGGGTTAAGAGTAGTCTCTCGACGGCGGCCTCAGAAGCAAGTCGGCCGGCCTCTTCGGCCGTCAAGTGGTCGACTCCGTGGATGGGCTCTATCAAGGTGGCTTCGCAGATGAACAGATGCGCGTTCCCTGCGAGAGAGACGAGATGATCGACATAGCCCGAGTCCGACGAGTAAGCGAGCCTTCTGCCACCAGCCTCGATGGAGCGCTTAGGGGTCGGCGAGAGGTGCTTGACCTCGACGAAGTTCACGGAAAGACTGCCTATCATTGTCCGCCCCCCGTCGATGTCGACCATCTTAAAGACTTCCGATAAGCGGGACGGCCCTCCCGGACCGAGAAGGCATCCAAACTGGTCGATGGCGCCGGCGGGCGCGTATACGGTGAGCGGCCTTTCCGGTTTCGCTTCATAGCGAAGGTAGTAGTAGAGCGGGAATACGTCCAAAAAGTGATCCTGGTGAAGGTGGGTGAGAATTATCGCGTCGAGCGACTCGGGCCTCGCGTACACCGCGAGATTGGAAAACGAGCCGGGCCCCAAATCGATGAGGACGGTCGTCCCCTCGACGACGACCAGGTAAGAACTGCAAGCCCGCCTAGGCGTTGGGAAGGTCGCCGAAGTTCCGAGGATCGTAAGTTCCATAACCTCACGCCTTAAGCTTGGTCTTTAGAATCTCTTCACGCACGAAGAAGCCGGACTTCAGGAGAGACAACTTGAGCAAGGGGTAACCAAGCGCATAAACCGCGATGCCTTCTCCGAGCCCGATAAGGAGCGCCGCGATCGGAAAGGAGTACCTGGCGGCCTCCGGCACCCGGACGGCGTAAATGAGAATGGCCGCCACGCCAAGACCGTTAAGGACGACCGGCGGCAGCAACGCCAGCGCCGGCCTTCTTATCTTCCAAGTAAGATACGCCGCCACGAGCGTGATAAGAGAGCCGCCGATAATGTCCCAGGGTCCGTTTCCTCCATAGATATTGGCAATGAGACATCCGATGAAAAGACCCGGTATCGCCGATGGTTCAAAATAAGCGAGCGCCGTCAGGGCTTCCGACACCCGCACCTGCACGATCCCATAGCTGAGCGGCGCCAACGCAACCGTAAGAACGGCGTACAGCGCCGCAATTACCGCACCTCTTGTTAAGTAAGTGACCGGTTTTTCCATAGTCAATCAAAACCTCCTCTACCAGCTATCTTTAGTTTATATCCCATGCTTTGAGTGCTTGCAAACCATGCTACCTCCGCGGTTTGGACAGAGCAGCCTCCAGCCCTTCCCTGGTCACGTTCGGACCTAGAACGACGTTCTGTTTCAAAAGTTCGAGCTGCAATTCGGCGACGACGATCTCCCTCGGACGGTCGCCGCGCTTCACCGAGAGCGCCGCCGCCACGCCAGCCGCCTGGCCCGTCGCCATCGAAGTCGGAATGACCCTGAAAGAAGCTTGCGCTTCGTGAGTCCCCGACATACATTTCCCGGCGACAAGCAGATTGTCGATTTTCTGCGGCACTATGGAGCGGTACGGGATGTCGTAAGAAGAGCCCGGTTCCAGGGGAACCATGACGGTTCCCTTCCCGTCCGGGTTGTGGATATCGATCGGATAGGCCGCTCTTGCCACCACATCATCGAATTTGCTGTCAAAAAGCACATCCTCGGCCTTCAGAACATACTCGCCCAGAATGCGCCTCGTCTCCCTCACCCCGATCTGGGTGGCCGTCTGAATGACGTAAGCGTTGGTAAAACCCGGGACGTACTGCTTGAAAAACTTGAGGATCATGACCGCCTGGTTCCTCGATTCCATCTCCGCGTGAGTCAAATCCCAGGCGTCGATGCCGAGGACGTTTAACACCCTCGTGCTATTGACGACTATCTCGCCCCGGCGAGGGAGTTTGAAGAAGAGTATGTCTTCCCTGGGGAGATCGAGGTCACCGGCGGCTGTGGCTTTCTTGATGAGGTCGTAAAGGCCCGCTTCACCCTTGAATTGATCGGGATGGGCGAGCTTGTAACTGAGAAAAGCTCCTATGTCGACGCCGCCTATGTGGAACATAAGCGTCATAGGCTGGGTTTTGCCATCTTCGGAGATCGGAAGAGCGAAAGGAACCCCTGCCCTCGCGGCGACGTCTCCGTCGCCGCTTGCATCAATAACCACGTCGGCCAGGATGGCACCCCTGCCGTTCTTGTTTTCGACGACGATGCCCTCGATGACGCCGTCCTTTATGATCGAGTCGACGCAAAAGGTGTGAAGCAACAGCCTGACGTCCGCGTCTTCGATCATCCAGAAGGCGACTCGCTTAAATATCTCGGGGTGAGGGAGACGAGGCGCATTC
>JAMCWL010000034.1 GCA_023481285.1 Actinomycetota bacterium
CTTATACCACCTTATGTAATCCACCATTTTAGGTAATACATACTTGGGCAAGCGCTTATGCCGTTCTACCTCCTGTTTTTTATGTTTGGCAGCGAGCTGGAGGCTGTAAGTAGGAAAGTTGGGCTAGAAAGATTTTCTTGTTCGCGTAAACTCTCTGGCTGTGGGAAGTCGTCCATTTGCCCAGTGTTTTTACCAAGAACGCCGATTCAAAAAGATCTATGTAGTCTTTAACCGTTTCCAGCGCTACACCCAGCGTCTTGGCCAGCTTGTTATAGCTGATCCTTGAACCGACGGAGGCGGCGGTGAGCTTAAATAGATCTTTGAGCAGGCCCGCTTTGCGGATATCAGAGAGGCGCACGATATCTCGCGCTAATATGTCATCAAGCAAGTTGTTGAGATATGCCTCTGAGGGATTGAGCACGTTTTCCGGGTAACCGCCGATTTGCAGATATTCCTCAACCAGCGGCGTATACAGATATTCTTCAGCTCGGCCGGACGGGCCGCCTTTGAAGATCAAGAATTCCGCAAAATCTAGAGGGTAGACGGTGGTAATAATTTGCCGACCGGTTAATTTACCCCCCTGACTTTGAATGAGCGACGATGTAGAACCGGTGCACACCAGCTTGACGTCCTCAAGATCGTAAAGCGCTTTTAATTCCACTTGCCAATTCGGGCTTTCTTGTATCTCATCCAAAAAGAGTAAGAGATTTTTGTTTCTGGCGTGTTTGAATAGCTGGCGAAAATACCGCAGATGCTCAGAGATGGTTTGGCCGGCTAATTGCGGGTGGTCGAGTGCCAAATAAAGAACTTAGACTATAATCTAAGAAATAGCAACATATCTTAGGTTATTAACAACAATTTTGACCGACAAGAAGATGTTTTATCGACTCGATGAACTGCAGGTGAGGATTAAGAAAGCAATCGCTCTTTGTCTCGAAGAAGAAGATGAGGCGGCGGCACATATTCGATTTGTCGGTATTCAGCGTGTCGCCGTATGACAAAACCGCTCTGAGCGACACTGAGCGCTCTAGCTGAGCACTCTGAGCGAGCACTCTGAGCGAGCACTCTGAGCGTTCACTTATTAAACTGGAGAGTGTAGACTTGCCTTATGTGTGATCGTGAATCACCGGCTGCCCCGGAAACGGATGAAAGCGAGAGAGTCTCTCGATTTTTTTCGGACCGTGCCAGAGTCGCGGCCATTCTCCTTGTTGCTATCACCCTTGTCAAAGGGTTGCTTTTTGCGTCCCTCGTCCCGGCCTGGGAGGCGCCGGATGAGCAAAAGTACTTTGCCGAAGTTTCACGCCTGGCTGATAGGGGTGAACTGAGAAGCCTTACCGGACATCCGCTCCTCTATTCGGTTGCCGCTTATTTACCATATAAGCTCGGTGGAAAAAGCGAGAGCAACCGGGTGTTGGCCGTCCGTCTTTTAAGCGTCTTATTCACGGCCGTCACCGTCCTATTCACTTATAAAGTGGCCAGGACGGTCTTTCCAGAGAACGAGTTCATCCAGGTGCTGGCGCCGGCGGTTGCCACTTTTAATCCTCAATTCACCTTTATCGGTGCTTCCGTAAACAGCGATTCGATGATCGCCATGTGGTTCTCGGTGATCGCTTATCTCTCTGTGCTCGTCATGCGGGATTCGCTTGACTTTAAAAAAGGAATTGCGATACTTGCCCTAAGCATAGCGGGTGCTTTGACCAAGCAACGAATCTACGCACTCTATCCCATCGTCCTGGCCGTCATGGGCTATGGGTTGGTAAGGCGGTCGAAGGCTTCATGGTCGAATTTTTGGGAAGGTGCGATTAAATTGCGCGACGTCGCCCTGGCAGCCACCTTTGTTGGCGTGATCTTTGCATCTTGGCCGATCTTCACAGGCTTGGCGGTTGGGGCTTCTTTGAACGGCTTCCCGCTGCTCAGGCTTTTGGATATCACTTACATTTTAGGAGGGGAGAACGCCCTCATGTCGGTGGCCCCCAGGATGTTCTTTCATTTTTGGGGTTATTTCGGCTGGTTGACAATACCGATGACACCCTGGTTCTACCAGGTTTACGGTATCCTATCGGCTCTATCGGCTCTCGGTCTCCTCCTATCCATCTTGCGGTCGCTGGCCCGTCTTTTGGCCGAGCGGTTTAAGAATCAGGCGAGGGCAAGGATGGGGACCTACGCTGCTCAACTGGTATTTCTCGTCTGCTCGGTCCTCATCTCATTCTACGCCGTCCTGGCTTATAACGTCTTATTGAGCGGTGGAGCGCAGGGTCGTTACCTTTTCATCGCCATCGCTCCCATCGCCACCTTGTTCGCCGCCGGGCTGGCCTGGATTCTCCCGCGTGGGTGGCGACGTCCGGCTTTGCCGGTGCTGATTTTAACTTTGGCTTTGTTGAACTCGGGGGCGCTGCTCTATGTCATATCTCCATACTACTACTAGTGCCTACTTGTATAAGTCCGCGTTAGCACCGAGGAGCCCGATGCGCACGGCAGGCAAGGCGCGACGACCGAGAATACTGGCCGTATTTGAGGGAGAAGCAACGCAGCCTGCCGTGATGCAGCGGGGGCCGAATGCCGTGGGCTTATGCAAGTAGGCACTAGGCCCAAGTTTGCTTTATGGATGCTCTTCTTCATGCTTGTCGGAGTGGGAACGCTCGTCCTCACGCTGGCCCTAAACCCTCCTCTCTTCGCCACGGTTCGGCAGAGTGAAGGCGTGGGACAGAATGTCGTCGGGCCGATCACAAATGATACACCCATGCGTCAGGTCTTCAGGTCGAGAGGGGACAGCCTGGGGGGCGTCGGGCTTGTTATGGCCACCGGAGGGCTTGGCCCATCGGATAAGGTCAGGATATCCGTGGTCGAGCTGGGTAGCGCGGTCAAGAATGGGTCATCGAGAGGAAATCCGGTTGTCACTACGACGCTTTCTGCATCCGAGATAGGCGACTGGGCTTTGACGGCCGTTCGCTTTGGACCCCGGAGAATCAAGCCGGGCGTCCTTTACGCTATCGACGTTGTCGCTGGCCCAAAAGGCGGGGTATACGTCGCCGCGACAAAAGAGGACGCTTATAGGGAAGGGGCGCTCTACGTCGCCGGCAAGAGACAGCCCGGGGACGCCGCCTTTCGCGTCTACCGAGCCCCAAGTTCGCTAAATCCCGTTGAGGGTGTCGCCGAGAAAGAGCGGTTCAAGCCCCTGCTGGGAGAAGCTTATCTCCTGGCCCTTCTTGTCATCAACTTTGTTCTGATAGGCATGGTTGTAGCGTCGAGCATCTTATTTGGTCGCCATCAAGCTTCAATTAGTGGTTGACAAGGCGTTATTCGATCCGGCGGCCTCGGTTTGCGATCTGTCCAGGTCAAGGGCGCTCTCCCAGAGGCCGATGTTTCCGCTCATAAAGCGCGATTCGGCGAACTTCCTGGCGGCCGCTCCGATCTCCTCTCTTAAGCCCTCGTCGTTAATGAGGCGCCTCAAGTATTTAAGCCAATCTTTCGGATTTCGTGCGAGAAAGCCGTTCCGGCCATGGTCGACGGAGGATTCGTAAGCGGCGACCTTCGAGGCGATAACCGGCAGGCCGAGCGCAGCATACTCCAGGAACTTGAGGTCGCTTTTGCAGGCGTTGAACGAATCGTCCGTCAAGGGTGCGAGGGCGATATCGAACTTCGAGAGGAGCTTCGGATACTCCTCCAGCTTGACGGCCTCGAGCTTCCTAATCCTCTGGTGGTTTGAGAACGGGTAAGAAGCCATACCGGCCACCGCGAACTCCACCTGCGGAAACCCATCGAGGGTCTGCTCGATAATGTTGGATATTGTTTTAAGGTCTTCCCAGTGGGTTATACTACCGGCCCACCCGACCGTGAGGACGCCGTCATCCTCAAAGCCGACGTTCCAGTTCTCGTCAGGCAGGCAATTTGGGATTATGCGGACATTGCGGTTGAATTTCGACACGGCGTCGGCAAGCTGAGGGGTTGTGACGGTGACGACATCCGCCATCCGCAGCGAGGCCGCCAGGTTATTCCTGGTTGTTTCCACCGAGTAGTAGGGGTACGCCGGATTGGCGGGATTGAGGTTCCAGATGTTGTCGTCGATGTCGTAGGCGATTAGCTTGCCCGCCTCCTTGTAGCGCACCAGGTCCTCGAGCGCCGAACCCGACGACGTCTTCTCGAAGACGATGACGTCGGCCGCGTCGCAGAGCGCCCAATCGCGCCTGATGACCAGGGCGACCTCATAACCCCTTTTTTGCAGCTCCACACCGGGGACGTGCGCCCGGTACCAGGAACACGCATCCTGTTGCTCTGAAATGAAGATTATCTTCTTCATCCTCTGCCCACCCTGAGAATAACTAGAGCCTGTGCCAGCCAGTATCCAGGCTTAAGTTCCCTTCAACAGTCTAAGCATCCCAATTGCATAAAACAAGCTCCTATTAAAGGTAGCGCCACCCAAAGCATCCGGCCGCTCTCGGTTGGGCGGGTGCTGAGGAGACGGCTAAGCTTTTTTCACATGCGATCTCGGCTCACGAAGTTTTTGAAACCAAACGGCCGCCAGCAAGTTGCCATATTTTACCAGGTGGCTCATAAGCCTCCGAGTGCTCAATTGGGTTACGGATAAGTTTTTTATAAATAGCGGTTTAAAGATATTTTAACATCCGCTTTTAAATGTTAAGATTCTATTAAGGAATAATCGCACAAGGTGCTGGCCGCTTTTAGGAGGTATGAGAATGGTTATAGGAGGAGTTGCTTGGTTATGGGGCGTCATACTCGTCGTTGTTATGAGCCTGGGGCTGGCCACGAGCATAGCGCTATTCCGGATCGGAAGGTCTGCCGATGACCGGGAAGGCCCCAGAGGTCTAAAGAACCTGCTGGTCCTGCTTAAGAAGCAGAGAGATCTCTCGCCCGAGAAGCAACGGTCGGTCAGGCTGCAGAGACTTGGACTCTGGGGAGCGGTCGCCATCGTGTTCCTTGTCTTCTTTGCTGCTGCGTTCACGGCGACAAGCACGCCACAATTCTGCGTGATGTGCCATCCCATGAAGGCCGACGTCGATGGCTGGCAGGCGTCGCCGCACGCGCAGGTGACTTGCTTCGGATGTCATCTCAAGCCCGGCCTCCTCAACTTTGTAAAGGGCCACATCGTCGACGCGGTTAAGAGCGGGTCCGCCTGGGCCATGGGCTCTTATGAGCTCGGAAAGATCAACATTGAAAGCGAGCTCTCGGTCGAGCTCTCTCCCGAAAGTTGTAAGGGTTGCCATACGCTTAAGTTGAAGAACAATATTACTACCCCTAGTGTGATCATCAACCATAAAACGCACACCGACCGAGGTATAAATTGCACAACCTGTCATAACCGTGTGGGCCATGCGAACATGAACGGGTATGTTAATGCGGTCAGTATGGAAGGTTGCACGCGCTGCCATGGGTTCTCAAAGACCGATACCGCGCCCGGCAAGTGCGAGCTTTGCCATCCTAAGGGCTTTAACCTGATTCCAAAAGACCACACGGCAAAGAATTGGACTATCCACCAGCACTCCGTCGAGGCCAAGACGATCCTCAACAAGGCAAAGCCGGTCTCCGAGAAGAAGGAGAAGGCGGAGGGGGGCAAAGAGGCTGAATCAAAGCCGCCGGCGCCGCTCCATAATGGTAAGGCATCCTGTTACCAGTGCCATGACGAGGCGAAGTTCTGCATAGGTTGTCATAAGATACCGATGCCGCATCCGTCGAACTTCACGAACGCGAGCGTTCACGGTAAGCTGGGAACCGAAAAGCCGCAAGTTTGCGCGAATTGTCACACCAGGCAAGGCACGGTTCAAAACTTCTGCACCGCCTGCCATCATAAGGGCTTCGATCCAAACGTGGCTTGGGCGGGCGTGAAGGGAACTCCGCAAGCTCACCCTGGCGTTGCAAAGAAGAGCGGAGCAGAGGGTTGTTTGAAATGTCATGATGAGCGCTACTGCTCGAGCTGCCACACCCAAGGCCAGCCGAACATGCAGTTCATGTACAAGCAGCGCTAGTTAGAGTGGTTACCCGCCCGGGGACCGGGGTGGCGGCGGCATGCCGCCACCCCAATTGCTTGTAGGGGCGAGCCGGTTAGCATGTCCCAACTCCCGCAGAGACTGGTTAAATGAGGGCACGTCAACACGAAAAGTTAAAATAGTAAAGAACGTCCCCTGTCCCCTACAGCTTCAGCAGGCGCACGGCGTTCTCATGGAGCACGTTTGCATCTTTATGGCCGAGAACTCTCTCGACCCAGGCGAGCTCTTCGCCGTGGTCACGGAAGGGGAAGTCGGTTCCGAAAAGGACCCGGTTGATTCCGATGCGCTCGACGAGGTCGAGGAAGAGCTCCTCGTCGATCTTTCCCGGCAGGTAAGCTGTGTCGAAGCAGGCGTTCTTGAACGGGAAGAGAGGCTGAACTTTGTCCCACGCCTTATAGCCGCCAAGGTGGGTTAAGATTACGGTAAGCTTGGGGAAGCTCGACAGCACGGGCAGAAAGCGATCGGGTCTGCTGAACTCGGCCGGTGGTCCGGCTGCCTCGTTTCCGGCGTGAAAGACGACCATCAGACCCAACGCTTGAGCTTTTTCGTAAATAGGGAACATCCGCGGATCGTCCGGATAGAAGCGCTGCGCATTTGGTTGGAGCTTCATCCCTCTCAACCCGAGCTCAGGGAAGAGGTCCAGTTCATCAGGGCTGTTGTCCGGGTGAATACCGCCGAAGGGGACAAGCACGCCGCCCGATGATTCCCCCAGCCCGCCATACCAATGGTTTAGGCTGATGTGCTCCGGTTTGGTGAGGACCGGCAGCACCACTGCCCGGTCGAAGCCAGCGCGCCCGATCGATTTCAGGAGAGACGAGAGGGTTGCGTCGTGGCGACGGCGCACTCCATAGTACTCCTCCATGCGGCCTATTACCTTGTCCGCGGCATCGTCCTGGTAGATGTGCGCGTGAAAGTCGATGAGCATCTGAATCCCTTTCGTGAGGTTGATTCTATCAGAAAAGCAGGCGGCTTGGTTTCGGCAGATCGCATTCCCAAGACTTTGCTCTCTTCTTTGACGTTAGGGAGCGGCCGCATGGCGAGAGCTTCTGCACAATCATGGGGTCTTTTGCAAGCAGCCCGAATCTTCGTTACTCTATTGTAATCGTGAACTGTTGGAGAGGCTCGGGATGAAGATGGTCGAAAAGACGACCCGGGAGATTCTTGAGGAAGAAGAGAAGCGGCGGCTTTCGCCATTCGCCCAGCTCTCGGTGAACTCTCGAGGCAGGCAGGTGCCGATCGAGCCTTGCCCACTTCGCACCGATTACCAGCGGGACCGCGATCGCATCATCCATTCAAAGGCATTTCGCAGGCTTACCCATAAGACCCAGGTCTTTCTGGCTCCGGAGGGCGACCATTACCGGACCCGCCTGACGCACACGCTTGAAGTCTCCCAAATCTCGCGCTCGATCGCGAGGGTCCTCAAGCTGAACGAGGATTTGACCGAGGCTATCGCCCTCGGACACGATCTCGGGCACACGCCCTTCGGACACATCGGAGAAGAAGCGCTGACCGAGGTCTTTCGGAAATTGAAAGACGAGGGTTATGGAGAGGTTCCACCGGAGCTCTGCGCCGATTTACCCGATGCCTTCCGACACAACGAGCAGTCACTGAGAGTGGTCGATATCATCGAGTACGAGGGTAAAGGCTTGAATCTCGTCTGGGAGGTTCGCGACGGCATCCTCAACCATACGGGCCGGGACGAGCCGGCCACCCTCGAAGGGCAGATCGTCCGAATCGCCGATCGTATCGCTTACATAAATCACGATATCGATGACGCTCTTCGGGCGGGCGTGCTCATGGAGGAGGAGCTACCTCCAGATCTCCTTGATATCCTCGGTCGCCATCACGGCCAGCGGATTAACAACATGGTTAACGATCTCGTCAAGGCGAGCCGGGGCAAGCGGTCTATCGGGTTGAGCGAGGAGTTTACGGCCGCCATGCTTCGGCTCCGGGAGTTTATGTTCGATCGCGTCTACCTTAAATCGTCGGCAAAAACCGAGAACCCGCGGGCCAAGAAGGTTCTGAGCGAGCTCTACTTCTTTTTCCTCGATGCGCCGGAGAGACTGCCACGGGAGTTTCACACGGAAAACGCCAGTGAGCTGCCGCGAAAGGTCTGCGACTATGTCGCCGGCATGACCGATCGCTTCGCTATCAAGACGTTTGAGAAGATCTTCATCCCTAGAGCTTGGATGGTTTAGAGACGACCACCGACCGCTGACCACCGACCGCCGCTCTAATCGACCGATGACCGATGACCCGTGACCGATGAGCAAGGACGAGCAAAGGCTCGCCCTTTTGAAAAAAGCAGGATATCATCAAGCCTTATAGAAGTATCTACCCAGAGGAGTACATTCCCCATGGCTATTAGCGAAGAAGATATCAATGCGGTTCGGGAGCGAGCCGACCTCGTTCAGATAGTCTCGGAGCACGTTTCTCTCAAAAAGAAAGGCAAGTACTTTTGGGGCTGCTGTCCTTTCCATAAGGAGAAGACACCCTCATTTAAGGTGGACCCGGTGCTCCAGCTTTACCATTGCTTTGGTTGCGGCGAGGGCGGAAACATTTTCACCTTTGTAATGAAGATGGAGCGCCTTGATTTTGCGGATGCCGTCCGAGCGGTGGCGGATAGTATAGGATATATGCTGCGCTATGAAGGCGTCCGGAAGAAAGGGGAGGGTGGCCGGAAACGCCTTTACGAGCTAAACGAGAAAGCGGTCGGCTTTTACCAGTATGTTTTGTCCAAAACCGATCAAGGTAAGCGAGGGCTTGATTATCTTAAGGGGCGGGGCTTTTCAGACAGGACGATCGCTGATTTTTCGCTCGGATTTTCCCCTGCCACATGGGACTCGTTAACCAAAAACCTTTTAAAGAAGGGCGCCAAGCAGGAGGACCTTTTGGCGGTCGGTCTTTCCATAAAGGGTGAGCGTGGGATCTACGACCGTTTCCGTGGAAGGGTTATCTTTCCGATAACGGACTTAAAAGGACAGACGGTCGCTTTTGGTGGCAGGGTTCTGGGAGATGAAACTCCCAAGTATATGAACTCTCCGGAGAGCGTCCTTTTCAAGAAGAGCAACACCCTTTACGGCCTTTTCCAGGCGAAAAACGAGATAGTCAGGGAAGGAAGGGCGCTGGTAGTCGAAGGCTACACAGACGTCATCGCTCTTCACCAGGCCGGAGTCAAAACGGCGGTGGCGACGTTGGGGACGGCCTTCACCGAGGAACACCTCGCGCTCCTTTCTCGATTCGCCGAGAAGGTCGTTCTGGTCTTCGACTCCGACGCAGCAGGGTTAAAGGCTGCGGAACGGGGCATCGCCTACGTAACCGATTTCCGGATGCCTGGCCTGGAATCCGTCAGGGATCTACTTAATAAAGGGGGGACCGAGGTGATGGTCGCGGTTCTGCCGGCCGGTCTCGACCCGGCTGAAATGATCGAAAAGTCCGGCCCCGAGTCTTTTCTCGACGCGGTCGGCGGGGCTGTCGACTTTATGGACTTCGCCATCGACCGGGTCGTTCGGCGATTCGATCTTTCCACGACGGGGGGGAGAACCAAGGCCGCGCGGGCCGTTTTGGAGATCATAGCCACTCTTGACAGTGCTGTCGCTCAGGAGCAATATCTTAAGGTGCTCGCGCGAAAGCTCGAGACGGATCTGGATTCCGTCCTCCTCGAGCTGAGACGTTTTGCGAAAGGCAGGGCCGTTAATGCTTCCGGCTCACCGGCGGCACGATGGGACGTTCAATCGTTCGTTGAGCGAGAGTTCCTCAAGATCGCGCTGCAGAAGCCTGAGCTGAGGGAGCGTCTTCAAGAAGTCGGTTCCGATTACTTCGTTTCCCCGGTTAACCAGCGAGTATTTGCAGTTTTAAGCCAAATTGGCGAGGGTAAATTCGAGCTGGATTTACCAGCCGATGAAGAATTGACCTCGCTCGTTTCAGGTCTGACGCTCGAGGAAATTGCGGCGGATAACTTGACCGACTACTTTTCGGATATTTTCGCCAGGCTCAAGGAGTTTTATCTCCAACGTCAAATTAATAGTCTGAGGCTTAAGTTGGAGCAACTAAATCCGATAAAGAACAGCAGGGGTTATGATGAGCTTTTCGCGGAGCTTTTGAGGCTTGAGACCGAAAAGCGCTCACTTAAAAGTAGGACATAAAATCGTTTAATGGAGGCAGGTCCGGTTTGACAACGAACGCAAAAGAGCTCGAAAACGAAGAGGTTAAGAAGCTTATCGAGCATGGACGCAACAAAGGCGTCCTCTCGACCGACGAAATAGGTGACGCTTTACAGGATGTAGACCTGACAAGCGAGCAACTCGATAACATCTTTTCTTATCTCTTCAGCCAGGGCATAGACATCATCGATTTGGGCGACAACACCGACGATCCGCAAGACCCGGAAGAGGTCCCTGAAAGCATGTCCGAAGAACCGCAAGAAGAAGAGGCGGAGGTCGAGGAGAAGCCGGAACGCCGGATCGACCTCTCCGTAAAAGCTCCCACGAATGATCCCGTGCGCATGTATCTAAAGGAAATCGGCAAGGTGCCCTTACTCAGCGCCGAGGAGGAGATAATTCTCGCCAAGAAGATCGAGGGCGGCGAGGAGGCGGCGAAGAAGCTTGAATCGGGCGTCAAGCTGCCACGAGACGAGGTTCGTCATCTACGGCGCCAGGAGCGCGAGGGCATGAATGCCAAGAAGAAACTCGTCGAAGCGAACTTGCGACTGGTCGTCTCGATAGCCAAGAGGTATGTCGGTCGTGGCATGCTCTTCCTCGATCTTATTCAGGAAGGCAATCTCGGGCTTATTCGCGCGGTCGAGAAGTTCAACTGGCGGAAAGGTTTCAAGTTTTCGACCTATGCGACCTGGTGGATCCGGCAGGCAATTACACGCGCCATCGCAGACCAGGCCCGAACGATACGCATCCCGGTTCATATGGTGGAGACGATCAATAAGCTGATCAGGGTTCAGCGAGCTCTCCTCCAGGAGCTTGGGCGGGAACCGACGCCTGAGGAGATAGGCGACCAGATGGGCCTCGCGCCGGAGAAGGTCCGCGAGATATTGAAGATATCTCAAGAACCCGTCTCTCTGGAAACCCCGATCGGCGAGGAGGAGGATTCCCAGCTTGGCGATTTCATCGAGGATTCGGACGCGGAGGTGCCGGCCGACGCCGCTTCGTTCTCACTTCTTCAGGAGCAGCTTCGCGAGGTGCTGGACACGCTCTCCGACCGGGAGCGCAAGGTGATCGAGCTCCGCTTCGGTCTGATCGACGGCCACCCGAGAACACTCGAGGAAGTCGGGCGAGTCTTCGGCGTGACCCGCGAGCGGATCCGCCAGATCGAGTCGAAGACGCTCTCCAAGCTCCGCCACCCGAATAGAAGCGCGAAACTGCGGGATTATCTGGAATAAGCTATCGGCTTTCAGATGTCAGCTAAGGCATTTCGGTTGGACGGACCCCGATGGGTCCGTCTCTCTATCATTGCAAGAAGCCCTGATGGCGACGGCCTAATCTGATCTGGGCAGTTACAGTTGGTTGGCTTGACCGACATTCGAAATCGGGCGGGAGCAGCAGCTCCAAGCTTGAATCTTCGAAATCGATACCATATAATCGTCGAGTGCGCGTAAGCGCTTGAAAATTGAATATTCCTCGGTAGCTCAACGGTAGAGCATCCGGCTGTCGATGGCAGCCCGTCGGGGAAACCCGGCGGTGAAAAGTGGGTGAACTCAGGGAACCCTGTAGCCGTTATGGTATGGCGACCCTGAGCCGAGCCGGTCGATGTAAAAGGCGATCGGAAGGTGCAGAGACTAGACCGAAAGGTCGTACTTCACTTTGTAGTGGAGGAAGCGCCCGCCACCTAAACCGCTCACGCGGCATGGTGAAGAGATAGTCCAAGCCTTATGGAAACGTAGGGGCACTTGTAACCGGAGGGTTGTAGGTTCGAATCCTACCCGGGGAGCCAAAGTACGTATAATATGTATGATATGACTTGGTAAAGCCTAATTTAGCAGTTCGAATAATAATCTCGGCTCTTAGTTTAGGCAGAACTAATGACAAAGAAATGGCTTTAAGTAGCCGCTTTTTGTTTTCAACGAGTTCGAATCCGCCTTTTAGAATTCATCTGACAAATACTTCTACTCTCGCCTGTTACTAATGTCCTTCTTTACTAGGCCAAATACTGATAAAATAGACGTATGAAAAGAGACGAAATCCCTACCGAGCAGAAGCCTAAGGGCGAAATCGTTATCTATACCGCCGATGGACAGGCTCAGATTGAAGTCCGGCTGGAAGAGGAGACCGTTTGGCTGACGCAAGGACAGATGGCAGAATTATTCGATCGTGATCAGTCCGTATTGTCGAGGCACATCAAGAACGTCTTCAAAGAAGGAGAGCTCGACGAAAAAAGCAATATGCATTTTTTGCATATTCCAAATTCCGATAAGCCGGTAGCTTTTTATAACCTCGACGTCATTATTTCTGTCGGCTATAGGGTTAAATCCAAACGAGGGACGCAATTCCGTATCTGGGCGACTAGGGTTCTTAAAGAATATCTAGTCAAAGGATATGCCTTAGACCAGAAACGCTTGCTTGAGCAATCAGAAAGAAAGCTTGGTGAATTACAGCAAGCTATCAACTTTATTCAAAATAAAGCCAGTCATCCGGAGCTTGAGGGTCAAGCTGAAGAGCTTCTTAGGCTAATCAACGAATACTCAAACTCGCTGACTCTGCTCTACCAGTACGACGAAGGGAAATTAGTATTATCCAAAGGCAGAAAGCCTGGGTTCGTCTTGAAGTACGAAGAAAGCCAAGAATTAATCAACGAACTAAAGACCAAACTTGCCGGTAAGGGCGAGGCTGGAAGTCTTTTCGGTCAAGAATATGGCGAGAAATTCAAGGGAGTCATCGCGGCTATCTACCAGACATTCGACGGGGAAGATCTTTACCCAAGCATCGAAGAGAAGTCCGCTAATCTTCTTTATCTCACGATCAAAGACCATCCGTTCGCCGATGGTAACAAGCGGATTGGCTCCTTGCTCTTTATCTATTTCCTAGAACAAAACAACGCGCTGCTAAAAGAATCTGGCGAAAGAAAAATCTCCGACACCGCTCTTGTTGCCTTGGCGCTTTTAGTTGCCACCAGTAATCCGAAAGAGAAAGATGTGATGATTAAGATCATCACAAACCTGCTGAGGGGCTAACTGTGGTCGCCTTGCGTTGCACAAAGAAACTTCTCAGTCGGATTGGATTACCTAGCACGGTGACAGAACCTTCAACGACGGTTTTAGGCGACTGGTTTGCCAACCTCATCTATGTAGGCCGCCAGCGTTTCATTCTTTTGGTAAGCGAACGTTCTCGTTTACCCGTTTTATTACCAGGTCGAGATGTGAAGAATCTTGCAAATAACTTACCAGAGGCGCTGTCTCGAGTTCTCCTCGGACTTGGTATCTCTCCGTTTATTGTCAAGGGAGAGGTTGGAGAGATGCATGAGGCTGTCATCGCCAAGACTAATAACCGGTCTGTGCTAGGCACGCTTAACGATTTCGCCATCATGTTAGATTATCGATTGGGGGGCGAGCCTTATGCGGATTTAGTTGACGTTGCCCTCTGGCTAAGCGACGTACCAGTTGGACCTCTCGGCTACGATACCCCAGGCGAAGTCGCACGGCGGTTGTTCAGCTTACGACCCTAGAAGCGATGCTAGCTTATCAACCAACCATTAGTACAAGTTCTTGTAAGAGGTCGAATATTGTCCGGTCTGGAGAGCACCTCTTTTGGGGGTCAATCCCAGAACTGAAAAAGCGGCTCTGGCGAGCCGTTTTTTTGCTTTTCTGCCTCTTGTTATGGGGTCCTGCAATGGCTCGATATTATAAGCTGTTTCTTGCCTGCTGATCAAAAGAGTTGAATAATCGACAAGTAGCCACACTACCGTAAGGAGTGAAGTGTATGACATCGGCCGGGGTTTCAAGAACAAATCTAAAGCGATCATAGTCGCAGAATCCCTGGTATGGACAGAGTTATCACGGGGTTCTTCTGCGACTCTCAATTGATATTGTCGAGGAGGAATCCAAGTGGATTTAAGCCTATTAGGGTGGAAGCCTTTCTTTCACGAGAGCTTCGACCCCTTTCTTAAGCACGGCTATTTTGCTGGACGAATATCCGAGGAACATAAGCATCTTTACCGCATCTTGACTGAAAACGGCGAATTGCTAGCCAAGGTGTCTGGCAAGCTACTTCATGACAGCAAGAATCGCAGTGAGTTTCCTGCAGTTGGTGATTGGGTCGTCATTAGCGGAAGATCAACAGAGGGAACCGCTACAATACACGCTATTCTGCCCAGGCTAAGCAAGTTTACCCGCAAGATGGCCGGAAAGACTACCGAAGAGCAGGTCATTGCCGCCAACATCGACACGATATTTCTGGTCAGTGGTCTCGATAACGACTTTAATCTCAGACGAATCGAGCGGTATCTTACGCTCGCTTGGGAAGGCGGCGCAAATCCCGTAATCGTTCTGAATAAAGCCGATATATGTGATGACATTGCTCAAAAGGTCGCTCTTGTAGAAACTGTTGCTTTAGGCGCTCCAGTTCATGTGGTCAGTGGTATTACAGGCCAGGGCTTAGAAGAGCTGTCGACACACCTATCTGATGGCGCTACGGTCGCGTTTCTTGGTTCGTCCGGCACGGGCAAGTCTACCCTTATCAATGCCTTGATCGGTGAAAGCGTTCAGGATGTAAACACAGTGCGACAGGGTGATAGTAGGGGCAGGCATACTACAACATTCCGCAAGCTCATAGTTTTACCGCACGGGGGCATCGTCATCGACACCCCTGGTCTTCGGGAGCTGCAGCTCTGGGGCTCGGATGAGGGATTGAGCGGCGCTTTCAGCGATATCGAACTGCTTGCCGAGCAATGCCGCTTTGCCGATTGTCGACACGTAAATGAGCCCGGTTGTGCAGTGAGAAGGTCGCTTGAGGAAGGAACTATCGATAGCGAAAGATATGAAAGCTACCTTAAGCTGCAGAGCGAACTGGCGTACTTGACCGACAAGAGAGAATACCTCGAAAGAAAAGAGAAGTTGGATCGGCACTATAAGCTGACCTATAGAAACAGGTTCAAGTAAACGAAAAGCCCTCTTGGATGTATCCAAGAGGGCTTTTCGTCTTTGGCTTTTAACTAGATAAAATAGTCTATCTCACCACTTTTTAATTCAAATCTGCCTGGTTCGCTTGACTATTTATCGCTTTTATGGTATCTAGTCTTATGACTA
>JAMCWL010000109.1:0-14289 GCA_023481285.1 Actinomycetota bacterium
CCGTCATGGTCTACTCGACGCCTTACTGGAACAACGCTGCCACCAGATGGGTGATGCCATATTAACTGGTGCCTGGCACCGTGCACTTCAGCTACCAGGCGTTATGCTTACAAAATGTGCAATTAGCTTCGGTGCCTGGCACTTAAAGGCAACGATTAGCGATTAGCAAAAGCAAAAGGCAAAAGCTAGAGACTCGAGACTTGAGACTCGTAAGCTATTAATTGGTTCCAAGGTACTAAGGTACTAGAAGAGAGAGATCAATGGGGACTTCGGCGTCGAAATACGTTATCATCTCCCCGGTAAGGAATGAAGAGCGCCACATCGAGAAGACGTTGCGATCTGTAGCCTCACAATCCATTCTTCCTGAGAAATGGGTGATCGTGGACGATGGTTCTACCGATCGCACAGCTGAGATAGTTAAAGATTATGAGACCCGGTGTGATTTTATAACGTTGGTCAGCCGTCCGCAGAGCTCCGATGAGGCCAAGGTAAAGGACCGGCTGGTAATAGCAGCGCCACCCAGAGCGTTTAATTACGGCTTAAAGTATCTGAAAGACGAGCGCTTTGACTTTATCGTAAAGCTCGATGGGGACCTTTCCTTCGACAACGATTATTTCGAGCGGCTATTCAAAGAATTCGACAAAAATCCGCAGCTAGGGATGGCGAGTGGCATTGCCCGTTTCCCTTCAAAGAAGGGGTTTTGGACCTCTTGGATTCCAGAAGATCACGCGCTGGGTGCCAGTAAGATCTATCGAAAAGAGTGTTTTCAAGATATAGGGGGAATTGAGGAGGTTCTCGGTTGGGATACGATAGACGAACTAAAAGCTCAATTAGCAGGCTGGGACAGCAAAAGCTTCAGGGATATTGTTTTAACCCACTGGCGCTTAATGGGATCTTCAGCCGGAATCATCCGAGGAAAGGTAAGACACGGCTTTACCAATTACTATCTTGGATATCATCCAGTCTATATGTTGGCAAGGGTCGCAAGAAGATCCACCGAGAAGCCTTATATAATTGGCAGCCTGGCCATGCTTTGGGGCTATATAAAGGGCTATATTTGGCGATATGAGCAAATCGAGGCTACCGATATTAAAGAGTACCTCCGGAAACAGCAACTTAAAGCATTGAAAATCCTGGCTAGAAACGCCTTGATCAAGCATACTCTTAGAGATTATCGTGCTACCCAGCCTTAAACGGCTGGAAAGAGGTGCGTCGGCGAGAAAGAGGTGGAGCTAGTGGGTTATGATCACCGGTTTCTTGGACATCCGTATTATATTCTGGGAAACGCTCCCGATAAAGATCGACTCGCCGATGCCTCGGCCGTGTGAGCCCACGATGAAGCAGGTCGCGTTCATCTCATCGGCCATCTGGAGGGTTTCCGCGACGACGGCGCCGATAACCAGCTCGGCCCTGGCGTTGACGCCGCTGGCCACCAACTCCTCCTTTATTGCGGCAAGGATACGTTTGGTCGAGCGTATGACGGCGTCTTTATGCTCGGGCCTGAGCTCCTTCGGCTCGATCACATGGGCGACGATTATCTCACCGATCTTGTCGTTGTTGAGCGACTTTATGAGTTCGAGCGTTCGCTCGGCGACATCCGAGAAATCGGTCGGGTAAAGAACGCGGTCGAGGATGTGCTCCCCCATCTCGAAGGCTTCGGCGTCGGACGCTTCTTCGAGCACACGGTAGGGGACCATGACGACGGGTACCATCGCCCTCCTGCCGACCATTTCCGAGATGCTGCCCACGGCAAGTTCGTTGAACGCGCCTTTGCCTCGAGTTCCGGTGACGATGAGCGACACCTTTTCCTCGTCGGCGGCGTGCAGAATCTCCTCATGGGGCGTTCCACCGGGGGCGAGCAGGGGCTTAACCTTCAAACCGAACTTCTCTATTATCGACGAGCGCTTTCCTACCTCCTCGAGATACTTCTTCTCCTGGCGCATGGCAACCGGGCGCTCGACACCCTTGAGCCCGGCCACGTGCATAAGAACGGCCTCTTTGACTCCATAGCGACTGAGTCCCGAGACGAATTGCATCACCTTGTCATCCAGTTCCGACAGTTCGATCGGAACAAGGATCTTTTTGAACATTATCTCTACCTCCAGTCGCGATGGACCGCTGAACGTTTTCAATTCAAAAGCTTCCTTGATTTTTCCAATAATTTACCTTATCGGCTGTTTGAAGACAATAAAGTAGCACCTACTTAAAAGCTATGCCGGCATGCGAGGCCTTCTAATCAAAAACAGGCGGCTGCCAAGCACCTGGCCGGTAACGGCCGCGGCAAATAGGATTGGAATCGCATGCCAGTCAAAGCCGAAGAGATGGCGCAAGGCGAAGATGGCGGGAATCGGGAGGTGTATCGCCAACCACCAGCGAACGCAAAACCTGGTCACCCCGGCTCGATAGCGACCGAAAGGCAGGTTAAGAATGATGGTAAATAGGGCGATGCCGGCGAGAATGACGCCTCGGCTCACGCTCACCTCCATAAGAGAGAAGGATCCTGAATTGTTTCGCCAAACCTCGTACGGTCGACAAGCACCGCCTTTTCTTGTCTCTGGTCTCCAGTATCTAGAGGGCTTACCTCAGCGACACCAGGAAATCGACGAGTGCCGAGCGTTCTTCATCGGAGAGAGAAGGTTTGGGCATCTTGGCTTTCTTGTCTACAGACTTTGGGTCGGCAAGCCACTTATCAAGATAGCCTGCCGGGCGCTTATCGCCCTCCTTCGATAAGTCTATGAGGCCGGCCCTACCTGCATTGTTGTTAACCGTATGGCAACTGATACATCTCTTAGCCTCAAAGATCTCCTCGCCCTTGCTCTTTCCACCTGGCTTGAAAGGCGCAGAACAACCCGATAGAGTAAGAACCGCTAATAAAGCCACCAGCAAGATATTAACAAACCCAGTCATACCATCCTCGTCGGATAGAACTACTTGCCTGCGATTATATTAGAAGTGAGCGCAAATTACACTGCCCCGTAGGGGCATGCCGGTGGCGTGCCCTTTAGAGGACGCGATAGCGGGCTCTAAATACATAAGCATGCCGGTGGCGTGCCCGACCGACGACCGCCGCTTTAACAGACCACACGTTAAGCGGCGGCTACGCCCGCGCCGTTTCCGCCCCGGGAGTAGGTGGGCAGGCCCTATATATATTCAAAAGAATCACAAAAATCACAATATATAGTTGTAATGGCGTCTGGTTAGTGGTATAATCAACCCGTGGGCAAGGAACCGATGGAGTTCTATGCCAAGGTTTCAGACTTCTCCTTTGGGCCGCTCTTGATCCTCAGCGGTGAGTTGAGCCACCGCCACACCGAGAAGCTTCGTCGATTCATCTACCGGACCGCCGTAAAGAGCCCCTGGCTCATCATCGATCTTCGCGACTTGCGCATGATCTCCAGAAGCGCTATAGGCATCCTAATGGCCGCCCAAAGGTTGCAAGAGGAGAGGGGCGGTTCAATTGTTTTAGTCATGGACAAGGCGCCGTCGACGATGATAGAGAGGATACTCTGCCTGGGAGAGCTAATGCCCGTCGTGACCGGCGTCGAGGAGGCGGAAGCGGTCACGAGAAGCTCGATAAAGGCTTATATAGCGAGGGAGAGAGCGGTCGACGTCTTGCTCTCCTCGGTGGAAAAAGTACCGGTATGCAGGTCGCCCGCTACCTTGTTCAACCAGTTTGAATTAAACTAGCCTGCCGCTCCGTCAACCGGAGACTAAATAGCAGAAGAACCGGACAATGTCCGGTTCTTCTGCTTAAGCCGTCTGCCGGCGGCCTCTAAACCATCTCACTCAAGTCGAACGAGTCGTCGGCAAGCTTGTCGCGATAGCGTCCGGCTTCCTTCTTTGACTTGATGACGCTCTCTACTTTGTGGCGCTCCTCCGGCACCCTGCCGAGGAGAAAAGCTGCTTTTAACCGGTTGTCCTTCAGGTAAAAAGCGGTTACCGCCAGGTCGTCGAATGACCCCCTGAAGATTATGCTGTCGGCATCCCTGTTGTCGCCCAGAAACTCGTATGAAAAATCGAATATGTCGGAGAAGAAATAGGAGACCATATTGTAGGAGATCCCGTGGCCGAGCATGTTCTTGGCGGCAAGTTCACCCTGTTTGAGAGCGTTATCCCAGTGTTCAACCCGCCACCTGGTTTCCAAAACCCGGTCGTAAAAGTTCGCGACGTCTCCGGCGGCAAAGAGGTCCGGGGCGCCCGTCTGCAAATTCTCGTTGGCGACAACGCCGTTCTTGATCTCGATGCCCGATCCACCGATAAAGCCGGTTGCCGGTATGACCCCTACGCCGATGCAGAGCATGTCGCAAGGAATCTGGCGACCGCTCTTGGTGACGACCTTCTTGATGAGGCCGCCCTCGCCCTCCAACCTCGCCGCTTCCTCATTGAAAAGAAGTTTCACGTTGTTCTTAAGGTAGTAAGCCTTAAAGAATTCTGAGATATCCGCCGACCCCAGCTTTCCCCAAAGCTGATTCTCTCGCACGATCATCGTAGTATCGATGCCATTTTGAACGAAGGCCGAAGCGAGCTCCATACCGATGAACCCAGCACCGATGATCGCCGCCCTCTTCGCCGTCGACATGGCTTCCTCTATATGGTCTGAATCGGTTAGGGTTCTCAGGTAGAAGATATTCTTGAGCTCGCTTCCGTCAATTTTCAGAATCCGAGGGTCGGCGCCCGTGGCGATGAGAGCCCGGCCGTAGCGGTATTCTCCGCCGACCGAGGAAACGACCTTCAAGTCAGCGTCGAGCCGTTCGACCCTATTATCGAGGTCCAGCTCAATCTCGTTCTTCGCGTAATGATCTTCGGACACGACAAAGACCTGCTCTCTTCTCTGCGTCTTTAGGAGCAGTCCTTTGGAGAGGGGTGGACGGTGGTAGGGAGGGTACCGGTCGGCGGAGACGATGATTATCCTGCCTCTTGCTCCCTCATTCCTTAAAGTGAGCGCACATTTCGCGCCGGCCAGACCGCCTCCTATTATCAGATAATCGACTTCATTAACCATCTACATCGTCCCGTTGGCTTCTCGCGGTCCAGACACAAGATTCGAACTCATTATTCCCATCCCCCTGCGGTTCATCAGATTGCCGACCGAGACGCGTTGCGCATAAATCCCCACTGACACAACATCTTGGCCGAGCGCATAGACTATCCACAACATCTTGTGGACAGTGTGGAGAATTACGAAACGAGCGAAACGTGGGTGACTATTCGACCATTCGACCGCATTCCTGCCGTATGAGAATCCCTCGAGACGTCAGCGGAAAAGACTGGCTAAGCGTTTAAGTAAGTCCACGGCCAGGGCTTTTATAGCCATGCGAGTTATCGTTTCCGCCGTCCTCGAACCGATATCCAGGGCTTTTATAGCTATCCTGATTTTTCTGACTCCCTAAAAAGGGCGCGGGAATTTAGGCGTCACACGCTGAAAAAATGCCGGTGTGTGTGTCGAGAACAGGACTGGGCGATTCTTGCGCTGCTTACATCTTCAACGTCAAAGGCTCCATGCTTCATTTACCCAGCCCGCTTTTCCTCGTCTTCAAGACGCTCGTAAACCCATGACCTCATTAACGTCTGCCAGGGCATCCCTTTTCGGTTGGCGAGTTTCTTAATGCGGTCGATCATGGGATCATCCAGGCGCACGGTAACTTGCCTCTTTCTAGGCTGAGTGACGATAAGCGGCTCTTTCACCTCTTCCATCTCGTCGACGTAATCGGCGCTGCTGTGAGTGTCCCAAAATTCCCGGACTTCTTCCTCGGTTTTGAACTCCGGCAGCTTCCTCTTTTTCTCTTCCATTGCTCTTACCTACCTCTCGTAAATATTGCGCTCTTCCTTGTCCATGTCTCTTGCGGAAATTACTCTTGCAGTGTGTCCTTTCATAATGAAAACCTCGAATAGTCTCCGACCGGCGTCAGTTTGACCGTACAGGTAATAGAAACCACCGAGTTTGCGGAGCTTGCGCGGATTGTTATAGAAGGGCTCTTCCATCTCGTCGCGCGTCACATTGTGCTTGATGAGGTTCTTATCTTGTTGCCCTCGTCCCACTCAAAACCGTCGATCCGCATCCCCAACCCCTTGCCTCTAAATGTGTACATTGTACCGACACAGTAGCGACACGTCAAGGGGTAAACAAAGGGACGAAAAGACCGGGTTGGTTATCCTTCCCGGCCCTTTGCTTTCACTGTCGTTGTTCGAATGAAGGCCCGCAAAATAGGGGCCGATTGTCTGCACCTTGCACCCTATTTGCACCCTGGAAAAACCTCCGTGGGGTCGCAATTAAGGCAAGAGTTACAAGAAAAGACCAGGCATAACCTGGTCTTTTCTTGAGCCGAGAGCCGGAGTCGAACCGGCGACCTACGCATTACGAGTGCGTCGCTCTGGCCAACTGAGCTATCCCGGCGATTGCCTTTCGCCTCTCGCGCGACCTCATAATTAAAACAAAAACCGATGCGTTTTCCAAGGATTTTTGATACGTTATTTTTGCCGAGACGAATCACCGTCCTCGCCGCGGCGGTGGGCGTTGGGTTTTCTTCCGTGGCCATTTGGGTGTGGTTTTTTGACTCCTTTTTCTCCAGTATCTTTTGGGACGCCGAGCTCTTCTTTACCATAAATCGGGCCGTTCCCGGCGGGTGTGGCGCCGGTCGCATTCACCATCTTCTCCCCTGAAGTCGCCGGGCAACCGCACGTTTTGTGGGGGCACCCCCACTCCGCCAAGGGGATTTCCAGACGTCTTCCTGATTCGAGCTCGACGACGAGAAGTTCTCTCGGGACGTTATAGTCGACCAGCCTTCCCGTTCCAAACTCCGTCTCGACCGGCGTGCCTCGTTTCGGCGCTCGTTTTTTAAAGTCCTGATAGGCCTCGTACTCGTATTTGAGGCAGCACATAAGGCGGCCGCAGATGCCCGATATCTTCAAGGGGTTGAGCGGCAGGTCCTGCTCTTTGGCCATTCTGATCGACACCGGCTCGAAGTCGCCTAGAAAGACGGTGCAGCAAAGGCGTCGCCCACAGGGGCCAAGCCCTCCGATCATCTTAGCCTCGTCACGGACGCCGATCTGTCTGAGCTCGATTCGCGTCCGAAAAACACTTGCCAAGTCTTTGACCAGTTCACGAAAGTCAACTCGCCCCTCGGCGGTAAAGAAAAAGATGAGCTTTGAGCCATCAAAGACGTATTCGGCATCAATGAGCTTCATAGCAAGCCCGTGCTTCTTAAGTTTCTCCTCGCAGACTTCGAGGGCTTCCCTTTCTTTCTCCCTATTTCTGCCAACCTGCTCTTCGTCCTCTCCCGTCGCGCGGCGAACGACCTTCTTGAGCGGTGTGGTGAGCTCTTCCTCGGGGACCTCGTCTGCGGGAGAAACGACTTCACCGAACTCGAGGCCGCGTGAGGTCTTCACTATGACCTTGTCGGCCGCCTTCAGATCGAGACCATCGGGATCGAAATAGTAGATCTTACCGGCTTTCTTGAACGTTACACCTACTACAGTGGGCACTTACGCCAACTCCTCTTGCAATCTAAATAGCACCGCTTCAAGTGCCATTTGCATATTAACATTAAATGCCGCGAGCTTTCTAACCTGGAACAGCGCATCGGTGCAAGCCATGAGGCGACCGGCTGATTTTTTTGCTTCGCGTTCGAGTTCCGGAAGACGATCGATGTTTATGACGAGCTCGGGTGAGCCGCCGACTGAGAGCACCAGCGCGTCTCGATACCAACGTGCCAGACCGTCAATGACCTCTTCGAATCCACGCTGCTCCTCTTTGAGCACCGCTCGCCTATGGCTTTCCTCGAGCCTTTTGCGCGCCTGGCTGGCGAGCTGGGGTGACGCGGCCAGCTCGACGGCCCGCTCAATTTCAACTCTCTGTCGTTCTCTGAGTTCGTCTACGCTTCGTCTTGCTTCAGCGAGCAGTTCCTCGGCCATGAAAGAGACGTCAGCGGGATTCGCGCTCGGGAGTCTAAGAGCGACCGAGATAACCGCTTCCCGCCTCGCCCTTTTCGCGGGCGACGTAATAAAAGAGTAAGCCTCGCCGATTACCCCGCCGGAGAGGATGGATGCCAGCTCAGCCTCCTCCCTTTGGAATCCCTTTTCTACAAGAAGATCGACGACCTTCTTTGGCGGTATGCCGAAGAAACGAACCACACGGCAGCGGGAGGTGATGGTCGGTAAGAGCGATGTTATGCTCTCCGCGATCAAGATGAAAAGAGCGTCGCCAGGTGGCTCTTCGAGCGTCTTCAGCAGGGCGTTCGAGGTCTCTTCACTCAGGCGGTCGGCATCTTCGAAGATGAAAACCTTACGCCGACCCTCAAACGGCGTGCGGTTTGCCTCTTCGACGACGACAAAGCCGCCTGAGGTCGGCCGCTTAACTATCTGACCGATCAGGTACTCCGACTTTCCCGCCGGTTCCAGAATGTGGACATCCGGGTGGACGCCGTGCGCCACCTTGAGGCAGGAAGGGCAGGAACCACAGCCCAAGGACTTACAGTTGACGGCGGCGGCAAGGGCTCTCGCCACACGAGACTTCCCAATGCCCGACGGTCCGGCGAAGAGATATGCGTGTGACGGCGCGGCCGCTTCAACTTCGAGGTGACTTACAATCTCTTCATGACCGGTGATTTCATCCCAAACCGAGCTCATAATTCTCTGAATTCAATAAGAGCTTCAATTTCTTTAACTACGATTTCATGGAGCTCTTCCTCGGGGAGCGCGCCGTTAAGAATGCGGAAGCGGGCCGGTTCGGTCTCGGCGATCCCGAGGAAGGCATCCCTAACTCGCCTATGGAAGTCGAGATTCTCCATCTCGATGCGATCGGTCTTTGTGGCGGTCGCCCTGGCGAGCCCGACGGCGGCGTCGATGTCGACGAGGAAAGTGATGTCCGGAACGACCTGACGGCCCTGCTCGTTTATCGCCCTGACGAAGGTTTCGGGGAGCCCCCGTCCATAGACTTGATAGGCGATGGCTGAATCGAGGAACCTGTCGGAAACGACGACCTTACCCTCGTCCAGAGATGGGTTGATGACCTCGTGAACGAGTTGAGTGCGGCTCGCCGCGTAAAGCAGCGCTTCCGCCTGCCCGGTCATCCCGAAGAGCCCGGGATCCAGGAGGAGCCGTCTGATGCGGTCTCCGATGCGGGTTCCCCCCGGCTCTCTAGTCGATACAACCGGTGCTCCGCGCGCTTTGAGCGCGTTTACAAGGAGCCGGTGTTGCGTGCTCTTACCCGATCCTTCAATACCCTCGAATGTCACGAACAGGCCTCGACTCATCAATCGTCCTTCTTTACTATGCTGGTTAAATAACCCTCACCGTATTTCACACCGAGCGCCCGCCCATAGCGAGAGCAGACTCTATCGAGAACCGGCCGGAAGCCAACTCTCCAGCCGAAGCTCCGTTCGAAGTGTGAAAGGAGCCTCAACTTGGCCTCAAACGAATCGGAGATATCCACGATGACGTTTGGCCGCTCGGTCATGTAGTAAAAGATCTCATCTGTCTGACCTGAGCGAGCCGCCGCCAGCCCCGCGATGGCTCCGGCAGCCGGCGGATCGGGCTCGATGGAAGGCGCGTCCGGGTCGAAGGCGAAGATCGTTTTGGGTTTAAGCTCTCGCACAAGAGTCGAGATCATGGCCACGGCTTTTTCATTGCCGGAGAGGCTTCCCCTGTGCAAGCCGTAGAAGAGAGTATCGGTGAAGCCTGCCACGGCTGAGGCTTTTTCCTGCTGAGACCGGCGTCTCACGATGGCGCGCTTCCGGAAAAACTCCATGGGCATGGCCGGTCTTCTGCCGTCCGTCAATACGGCGAGATACATCTTGTCGCCTCTTTCCAGGAGCTTGGCGAGAGTTCCACCGCACGCAAACTCGGCTTCCCCCGGCGTCGATGTAATGAAGAGCACCGTCGCGGCCTCCGGGAGCGCATCCTCACCAGCCAGTTTCAGGGCCACCTTGATAGTGCGCAGAGCAAGCCTCATGTGCCTGACCGTTGGGAGCAGGAGCAAGGAGACGGCCAGGATAAGAGCTATGCCACCGGCAAAAACGAACCACATGATTGCTTCGCCACCAACCGCTATTAGCAATTGCTACTATACCCCTTCCGGCCCTCGGTAAATATATCTCCGCCCTCTATATCTATGGCGACAAAGGCCGGGAAAGCTTCGAGAGCCAACCGCCAGATCGCTTCAGGGCCAAGTTCCGGCCAGGCGAATACTTCGCATCGCGTCACGAAGGTCGAGAGCAGCGCGGCGGCTCCCCCGGTCGCGACGAAGTAGACGGCGCGGAAGCGTCTTATCGACGAGACCACCTCGGGCGATCGGGGACCTTTGCCGATCATCCCTCTAACGCCCGCCTCGAGCAGCTCCGGCGTGTATGGATCCATCCTTTTCGATGTGGTCGGGCCGACAGCGCCGCAGGCTCTTCCCGGAGGCACCGGGGTGGGGCCGGCAAAGAAGATCACCTGGTCGTGCAGGTCCACCGGCAGCCTTTCCCCCGATCTGATTAGCTCGGCGAGACGGCGGCAGGCCACGTCGCGGGCGGCATATATCGTCCCGGATATGCCCACCTCATCACCGGCTCTTAAGAGCCGTGCAGTCTCGGGGGTGAGCGGCAGCCTTATCTCTTTAACCACTTAAACCTCCTTGACTCTAACGGTCCTCAGCGCAAAAAGTCCCGCGACGATGATGACGACCGCTCCCAAGACCAGCGTCGCTTGAGAACCGTTGACCGGGATTTCGTATCGCGACGCTGCCCTGTTGATGCCCTGAGCGACTATGCCGGTGAAGCCTAGCGAGATGAGGAGCGATATGCGGATAATCGACTCCATCACCCCAAAGATTCGCCCTCGCACCTCATCCGGCAAGTTCTCGTGGATGAGCGTATATCCGGTTACCTGCAGCATTGCCAGGTTTACGCCGGCGATGATGAGCATGACGATTGATATCTCGTAGATCGGGATGAGCGAGAACACGAGCAGAAACGCCCCCAGAAAGAAGAGGGAGCTTGAAAAAAGTTTATCCTTTGGGACGAGTCTTCCAAAAAGAGAGGCGAGGGCTGCGCCGATGACGAGGCCGACGCCAAGCGCCGCCAGCAAAAAGCCGAACCCGGCGCTTCCCACTTTAAGTATGACGTTTGAGAAATCAACGCCCAGTGCGTAGATACTGCCGCCGCCCAATATCGCGACGCCGATGCTAATAAGCATGGGCCTCACGAGTGGATTCGTACGTATCAATATGGCGACGGATGCTAGGTCCCGCCGGAGGTCCATGAGCCTGCCCTCGGTGGGTAGCTGCGCCTGCGCCTTTATTGAGATCAAAGAGATGGTTACCGCTGAGACGAAGAAGGTTAGCGAATCGAGCAAGAAAGCTACGCTTGTCCCGGCGAATTGGCGGCCAAATATGTCCGAGACGATGGGAAGGCTCCTTAAAACCGCCTCGGCGGCCGCAAGGACCGCGCCGGCCGCGCCTGAACCAAGGATCATCGTCGCGTAATTGGTCGTTCCGGATAGCGAATTTGCGATAAGGACATCATCTTCTTCGACTATGTTCGGGATGGAAGCGTCCTTTGCGGGCATGAAAAGCAGCGAGAAGGTCTCCAGAATGAAGGCGACGGCGATCAGCCCGTAAAAGTTGCGAATGAAGGGCAGGGTAAGGATTAGCAAACCCCTGGCGACGTCACACCCTATCATCAGCCACTTTCGGTTCACTCGGTCGACGACTACCCCGACGAACGAGCCGAAAACCACGGCGGGCGCCAGTCGGGCGATCATCAGAACCGAGATGGCGAGTGGTGATTTCGAAAGGTTGTAGACGAGGGCGATCATGGCGACGACGATTATCCAGTCGCCGAAGTTGGAAATGGCCTGGCCCAACCAGAGCAGAAAGAAGTTCCTCTTCTTCAGAATCTGGAGGTATGGGGAGGGCCTGCGCTTCCCGACTATTTCGCGTTCGTGCGCATGTTCGTGCTTCTGCTCGTCCGTTTTCTCGCGTTCAGACTTAATTTTAAACACCTCATACGCCGGTCTCTCGGTACCTTCCAGCACTTTGGTATCTTAGCATCTTGGTAGAGTATCTTACGTGCACTTAAGTTTGGTGCACCACTAAGTGGTCTACCATGGTACCAAGATACTACGGTACTACGGTACTAGAAGGTACTACGGTACCAGAAGCGCTTCTTAGGGCATGGCAACTGACCGATACCGCCACCGGCAGACAGGCGATGTGACAAGACCTTTCCTCAACCTTGACGGCGAGGGCGGTCACCCGCCCACCGAGGCCGGCCGGGCCGATACCTAGCCCGTTTACCCTTTTAAGCAGACGCTCTTCCAGATCGGCCAGCCTCGGCTCCTTGTTCCTGTCGTCGATTCGCCTTAGAAGCGCTCGCTTGGCTGATCCGGCCACGTCCGCAAAGTTACCCCCGATGCCGACGCCCAGGATGAGGGGTGGGCAGGCCGCCGCCGAGCCGGCCGCCACCTCGAGGACGAATCCCTCGATGGCGGTCAGACCGCCGGAGACCGGCAGCATCTTGAGCGAGCTCACATTCTCCGAGCCGCCGCCCTTCGGCATGACCGTAAGGTCGACGGAATCGCCGTCGACCATTTCGATTTCGACGGCTGCCGGAGTATTGTCACCGGTGTTTTCCACACCGAGAGCAGGATGTCGAATTATAGATTTTCTAAGATAGCCTTCAAGATAGGCGCGCCGCACGCCCTCTTGAACGCTCTCGAAAAGGTCTCCCTCGATTCGCGCGTCGCGCCCCAGCTTTACATAGACCGTGACGATCCCCGTGTCCTGGCAGATCGGCAGAGCGCTTTCCAGGGCGATCTTTGCGTTCTCAATTAACTGCTCGAGCACCCGCCTACCCATGGGGGATTCCTCGACGGAGAGGGCTGCTTTAAGGGAGGCAAGAACGTCCGGTCTCAGCCTGACGTTCGCTTCCAATGCGAGCTCCGCTATTTTATCGGTTATCGAGGCCAACTCAATATTTCTCAAAATCAACTCATTCCTCAGGAAAACCAACGCCCGAGAGCGGTGAGGCCGGCCTCTATCTCCTTGGCGGAGCTCAAGAGCGCCTCCTGCTCAACTGGACTGAGCTGGAGCTCGACTATCTCCAGGACGCCGGAAAGGTCGAGCGTTACCGGGAGGCCGATGTAGAGGCCGTCGATTCCGTAGGCGCCGCCCGCAAAGACGGACGCCGGCGTAATTCGCTTATCGCCCAGGAGGATCGCCCCGACCATGTGAGCGGCGGCGGCTCCAGGCGCATAGAAAGCGCTACCCTGCTTGAGGTGCGAGACTATCTCGGCCCCGCCACCCTTCGTCCTCTCTTTTTGGAAGACTCTCGCGTCGGGCGAGATGAGCGAAGTCAGGGCTTTCCCGTCGACTTTGGCCAGGGAGGCGAGCGGCACCATGGAGTCCGAGTGGGCGCCGATGACCATCGCCTCGACGTCGGCCGGGTTGACGCCAACCTCCGACGCGATGAAGCGCTTAAAGCGGGCGGTATCGAGAACTCCCCCCATGCCGATGACCCGCTGGGCGTCCAATCCGCTTACCCGGTACGCCAAATAGGCCATCAGGTCCAGTGGATTGGTGAGCACAATGATTGTGGCCTCAGGAGATGTATCAAGAGAGCGTTGGATTACCTCGCAGATGATTCTTGCGTTCTTATCCAGAAGCTCTTCACGAGACATACCTGGACGACGGGGAAGCCCGGCCGTCACCACCACGACGTCTGAATCGGCAGAAGCCCGGTAATCGGAACCACCGGTGATCTTGTCTGTAAAACCCTCGATCACTCCTGCTTGCGAGAGGTCGAGTGCCTTGCCCTTGGTGAGACCCTCGTCGATATCGATCAAGACTACATCCGCCAGCTTGAGGCGGAGAAGCGAGTGAGCGCAGGTGGCGCCGACATTACCCGCGCCGACAACCGTGACTTTTGCCAAACCGACCTCCAAAAAGCAGATTCTGGACGCTAGATTCTAGACGCTCGATGGCGCCTTCGACGCCGACCTTCTGGAACCCTGGTACTTCTGGTGCCGGAATACCGTATTAAAATTCTAAGATACTAAGATACTAGGGTACTAAGGTACTAAGTACCAGAAGGATTATAGCAAAAAAAAGAGGCAGCCCATGCGAGCTGCCTCTCTTTTATTTAACGTATATGCCCTCACGAACTAGAGCCGGCGCGCTTCCGCTTTGCCTCTTCCTTGGAGGGGCACGTAGGATCGACGCAGATAATCCAGGGACGGCCCTTCCCGTTCAGCACCTTGATTTTAGGGGCGCCGCAGTAATCGCACGTCTCGTTCAGCGCGATTATCTCGCCG
>JAMCWL010000109.1:14299-15081 GCA_023481285.1 Actinomycetota bacterium
ATTTGCCGTACTGGGGAAGCGGATAGCTCGTCGAGCATTCTGGATAGTTCGCGCAGCCGACAAAGCGCTTGCGGCTCTTCTTGGCCCGGATGATCTTCAATTGGCCGCCGCACCTCGGGCAGGGCCCCAGAATTTTGTCCTCACGTATGCCGGCGCGTATCTCGGCGCCGACCTCTGCACGCCTGCTCTTTAGATCGAGCATGATCTGCGCGAGCATCCGGCGCGAGTCGTTGACGACCTTCTCTCTGGTCAGCATGCCTTCCGCTATAGAATCCATCTCACCTTCAAGCTCGGCCGTCATCTTGGGCGTCGCGATGCGAGCGGCGTACTTGAGGAGAGTCTCGGCCACGGCCATGCCGGTCTCGGTCGGAATAAGCGGGTCGCCGTGGACATAACCCCGGTCGTAAAGGTTCTTAATGATCTCGTGGCGCGTTGCTTTTGTGCCGAGACCGAGCTCCTCCATCTTCTGGATAAGCTTGCTCTGGGAGTACCTGGCTGGCGGCTGCGTCTCCTTCTCGTCGATCATCGCCTCAATTAGGTCGAGGAGAGTACCCTTGCTCAGGGCTGGAATTTCTTCGTCTTTCTTACGGCCGTAAGGATAGAAGCGGATCCAGCCCTCGTAAGCGACGCGGCTGCCTCGTATAAAGAAGGGCTCACCGTTTGCATCAATATCAAGGCGCATGCTCTCCATCTTGCCGGGCTCCGCAAGCGTGGCAAAGAACCTGCGCACGACCAGTTCGTATACTTTCCACTCCGTCGAGTCGACATCGCTCCGCCGGGCG
>JAMCWL010000045.1 GCA_023481285.1 Actinomycetota bacterium
AATAATGGGGCTTTTAGCCTTCGTAGGGCGAGAGCGAATACCATATCCAGGATAGCGACTGGAGCCTGTCCGCCGCTTCGGGAAGGCCGCCTTGCGGCCGTCTCTCGCTATCGCGAAATTTCTGCTATAAAATTTCGCCAATAATTATAGAAGAACAGGAGGCGAATGATGACTGATTCGACCATTCTCATGCTGGCCGCAATTGCGGCCGTAACGATAGTTATGGTCGCGACGACCGTTATCGGCTACAACAGGTCGTAATCGGGTGAGGCTTAGGCTTAGGGGACGTTCTTTACAAAAGTTAAAAAAGTAAAAGAACGTCCCCGAATGCCCTAATGCCGGAAGTGCCGCTTCCCCGTGAAGACCATGGGAATGCCCGCGGCGTCGGCGACCTTCAAGACCTCCTCGTCGTTGACCGAGCCGCCCGGCTGGACGACCGCCGTGGCCCCCGCCCCGATGACCACCTCTAGAGCATCCGTGAACGGGAAGAAGGCGTCGGATGCGGCCACCGATCCCCTTGTTCTCTCCGGGCCCGCTTTCTTCGCGCCGATAAAAGCCGAATCAACCCGGCTCATCTGCCCCGCCCCGATGCCCACCGTCGCGCCGTCTTTGGCGTAAACGATGGTATTCGATTTGACGTGTTTCGCGACTTTCCAGGCGAAAAGCAGGTCCCGCCACTGCTGCTCGGTAGGCTTGGCGTTGGATGGGACGGCCGAGCCTTCCCTCGTCTCAACGGAGAGGTCGAAGTCCTGTGCGAGAAGACCTCCGTTTACTCTTCTCAAGTCGGCGCCGAACTGGACCTTGCGCTCGGCAGCGACGTCGATCAGTCGAATGTTCTTCTTCTGAGTGAAGATGGCGAGCGCTTCTTCATCGTAGCCGGGGGCGACGACCACCTCGACGAAGAGCTCTTTCATCTTTTCGGCCGTCTCCTTATCCACCACCCTGTTGAAAGCGATGACGCTTCCGAACGCCGAGACTTTGTCGCACTCGTACGCCTTTTGGTAAGCGGTCGCAATGTGCTTGGCCTCCGCGACGCCGCATGGATTGTTATGCTTGATGATGGCGCAAGCCGGCTCGTCGAATTCAGAGACGAGCGCCCAGGCAGCGTCCATGTCGAGGATGTTGTTGTAGGAGAGCTCCTTCCCGTGGAGCTGCTTGGCATTCGCGAGCACGCCGGCGGGGGCACACTCCTGAACGTAATAGGCCGCCCTCTGGTGAGGATTCTCTCCATAGCGCAGGTCCTGAACTTTGGTAAAGACGAGCTTCAAGAGTTCCGGAAACCCCTTTTGCTCCTGGCGACCGGCTAGGTACTCGTAGATGGTCTCGTCGTAGTTGGCGGTATGGTTGAAGGCGGCCACGGCGAGAGCGAAGCGCGTCTCCTCGGAGAGAGCCCCGTCATTCTCGGCCATCTCGCCGAGTATCTCGTCATACCGCTCCGGCTCGATGACGACAGCGACCGCTTTGCAGTTCTTGGCGGCGGCTCGAATCATCGTCGGCCCGCCGATATCGATATTCTCGATGGCCTCTTCGAGGGTGACGTTAGGCTTGGCGATCGTTGCCTCGAAGGGGTAGAGGTTGACGACGATCAGGTCGATCGGCTCGATGCCGTACTCCTTGAGCTGGAACATATGCTCGTCTTTATCTCGCTTCGCCAGGATGCCGGCGGCGATGACCGGATGAAGTGTTTTCACCCGGCCGTCAAGCATCTCCGGAAACTTGGTTACCGAGGCGACCTCCCTAACGGGGATATCGGCTTCGGCGATCGCCTTCGCCGTCCCGCCGGTCGAGATCAGTTCGACGCCCATCCCGTTCAGACCGCGAGCCAGGTCCACGATGCCCCTCTTGTCGGAAACGCTGATAAGAGCCCTCTTGATCTTGATCATCGACATAGCCTCGCCTCCGCCTCGATTATAACGGTTATTAAGCTAATCTTAGAGGAGCACGCGCACTTCTTTCAAGGGATCACAGACTTATCTTTCTCCGGCAAAACCCTCACTCGCCTTCCCTCGATAGCGAGGCGTCCTTCGGCGAAAAGCTTTATCGCCTGGGGCAAGACGCAGTGTTCGGCGGCGTGGATGCGGGCGGCCAGGCTCTCTTCATTGTCATCATCGTTGACCGGTACGGCTTCCTGAAGAATAATTGGCCCGTCATCAAAAACGTCACTGGCAAAGTGAACGGTAACCCCGGTGACCTTGACCCCGAAGTCGAGAGCGTCCACTATGCCGTGCGCCCCCGGAAACGAGGGGAGGAGCGCCGGGTGGAGATTGAAAACCCGGTTCGGAAAGGCGTCGAGCACCTCTTTACCAAGCAAGCGCATGTATCCGGCCATGATGACCAGCTCGACACCGTGCTCTATAAGAATCCGGGCGATCTCCTCATTAAAAGAGGCGGCGGATTCGAAATCCTTGCGGTTAATATGAACGGCGGATACCCGCGCGCGAGCTGCCCGCTCCAGCGCAAAGGCGTCCGCCTTATCGCTAACGACCACCGTGACCGCCGCCGGCAACTCGCCGCTCGCGCACTTATCGAGTATGGCCTGGAGGTTCGATCCGGAACCGGATACCAGAACACCCAGTCTAAGAGCGCTCAAGATACCGCACCCTCCTTTCACCTTCCTCAAGCTCGCCGATGAGATAGGGGCGCTCGTCGGCTGCTTCAAGCTCGTTGCGGACGGTCGAGGCATCTTCGGCTGCGACCCCGAGAATCATGCCGATGCCCATATTGAAGGTCGACCGCATCTCGTCGCAGCTAATATTTCCGGTTTCTCTAACGTAGTGAAAAATCGGTGGCACCTTCCAAGAACCCAGCTTGATTGAAGCGGAAATCCCTTCCGGTAGAATTCTGGGCAGGTTGTTCGTTATTCCCCCGCCGGTGATGTGTGCCATCCCCTTCACGAGGCCTCGTCTTACGAGGGGTAATAGAGCTTTAACATAAATCTTTGTCGGCTTTATGAGCTCCTCCCCCAGAGATAGGCCGCCGAAGTCGTCCTCAAGAGAGGCGCCGCTCTTCTCAATGAGGTACCTCACGAGAGAGTAGCCGTTGCTATGGAGACCGCTTGAAGCAATCCCGATCAGTACATCCCCTGTAACCAGTGACGAGCCATCAAGCAGCTTGCTTTTTTCGACGATGCCGACCGCGAAGCCAGCCAGGTCATACTCTCCCGGCGAGTAAAAGCCGGGCATCTCCGCCGTCTCTCCACCGAGAAGAGCGCAGCCTGCCAGGCGGCACCCCTCGGCGACCCCGGCCACCACTTCGGCGGCTTTTTCCGGTTCCAGCTTGCCGGTCGCCAGGTAATCGAGGAAGAAGAGGGGCTCCGCTCCCTGGACGAGTACGTCGTTTGCACACATGGCCACAAGATCGACGCCGACGGTGTCATGCTTATCGAGCGCCTGGGCTATCTTAAGTTTAGTTCCGACGCCGTCGGTCGCCCCGACGAGAACGGGTTCCGAATATCCCGAGGGAAGGGAGAACAGTCCTCCAAAGCCGCCGATCCCGCCGATAACTTCAGGCCTCTTGGTAGAGGCCACCGCCTTTTTCATAAGCTCAACGGCCCTGTCTCCAGCTTCTATATCGACTCCCGCTTGGCGGTAGGTCGCTTCTTCCGTCATTTTCTAGCCCCCTCCTCCAGCATGAACTTGGCAAGTTGAACGTCACGAGGGACCGGAAGCGGGTAGTCGCCGTCAAAGCAGGCCGAGCAGAAAGTATCTTTGCTCCCGCCGGTCGCCTTGATCAACCCGTCGAGGCTCAGATAGTTGAGAGTATCAGCGCCGATGAACTCAGCGATCTCGTAGACCGACTTCGAGGAGGCGATCAGCTCGTTGCGATTGGCCGTATCGATGCCGTAGAAACAAGGCCACGCCACCGGTGGCGACGAGATGCGCATATGGATCTCGGCCGCCCCTGCTTTCTTGAGCATCGCGACGATCTTCTTGCTCGTCGTCCCCCGGACGATGGAATCATCGACAAGGGCAAGCTTCCTGCCCTTGATCACCTCTGAGAGGGGATTGAGCTTCATCCGCACGCCTAGCTGGCGAATCGTCTGGCTCGGTTCGATGAAAGTGCGTCCCACATACCTGTTCTTGATAAGGCCCTCGCCGAAGGGGATACCGGCACCCTCGGCAAAACCGATAGCCGCCGGCGTGCCCGAGTCGGGCACGCCGATTATCAGATCGACGCCGGCGGGCGCCTCGGCGGCCAGGAAGCGCCCCATCGCCCGACGGGCCCTGTAAATGAGTTGGTCTCTCAGCCGTGAATCGGGACGCGCGAAATAGACGTACTCAAAGATACAGAGGGCGCGCCGCGCCGGTTCGAACGCCTTAATGGAGATGGGACCGGATGTATCAATGACGAGAAGCTCCCCCGGTTCGACGTCGCGGACGTACTCCGCGCCGACGATGTCAAGGCCGCAAGTCTCAGACGAGATCGCCCAGCCTTTCTTCAACCTTCCCAGGGCGAGCGGTCTAATGCCATTTGGATCACGCATCGCGTAGAGCTTTTCCTCCGTCGCCACCAGAGCCGAGTAGGCCCCTTTTAGTCTTTCCATCGCTTTAATTATCGAGCCCTCTATTCCTGAGCCGTTGGCGTTCAAGGCGATGAGCGACGCCATGACCTCTGAATCGCTTGTCGACGTAAAAACGCGACCCTCTTTCTCCAGCTCCGCTCTGAGCTCATGAGCGTTGATCAAGTTACCGTTATGGGCGAGCACAATCGAACGTCCACCGCAATCCTTGTGGACCGGTTGCGCATTCTCCCACCTCGTCGAGCCGGTCGTCGAATAGCGAACATGGCCGACCGCGATATGCCCCGTCAGGCTCGCAATGGTTCTCTCGCTGAATACCTGGGGAACGAGCCCAAGATCCTTGTAGACGAGGATGGAGACCCCGTCGGCAACTGCGATACCCGCCGACTCTTGTCCGCGGTGTTGGAGGGCGTGCAGACCGAAATAGGTGAGACGGGCGACATCTTCCCCCGGCGCGTAGACGCCGAAGACGCCGCACTCATCATGAAACTTATCGTCGTTCCAGGCTTCTTGGCTTCTTAGTTTCATGGAACTAAACCCGCATCTCAAGTAAATTCTCTTTCGCATACTCGACGGCATTCTTGAATATCTTAAGTCCGTCTCCCTCTTCGGGCAGATGCTCCCGCGTCCACCGCGGGTGCTGAGTCCGCTCCACATAATCCTCGGGGTGCGGCATCATGCCGAAGAGCCGCCCGCTCTCATCGCAGATGCCCGCGATATGGGCGACCGAGCCGTTGGGGTTTACCGGGTAAAGACCGTGCTGCCCTCGGGCGTCGACATAGTCGATGACGATCTGGCCGTTCTTCTTTAGCCGGGCGACCATCTCATCGTTGACGACGAACTTTCCCTCGCCATGGCAGACCGGCATGTAGAGGAGCTCCCCAATGCCCTTCGTGAAGATGCACCTGGAGCTTCCGTTAACCTTGAGATACACCCAGCGATCTTCAAACTTTCCGGAATCGTTGTGGGTAAGCGTCACGCGCTGCGTCCGGTAATCTCCGTCCTGTCCTGGCAGGAGGCCCAGCTTGACCATGACCTGGAATCCGTTGCAGACGCCAAGGATAAGCTTGCCCTCGTCTATGAAGCGCTTAATCTCGTCGAATAGCTTGTACTTGAGTTTGTTTGCCAGAACCTTACCGGAGGCGATATCGTCTCCGAACGAAAAGCCCCCCCGGGATCATGAGAATCTGGTAATCGGCGAGACGCTTTCTCCGGTCGATCAGGTCGTTGATGTGCACTCGCTCAGCGTCAGCCCCCGCCAGATTGAGCGCGCGCTCGGCATCACCGTCGCGGTTTATACCGGCCGCCAAGAGGACGATCGCTTTTGGCTTACGGCCGCGCGCTACCACTTCAGCGTCACCTGCCAGGCCCTCTTCAAACTCCCGAGCCCAGTCTCGATGAGCCTCTCCCCGCCCTTCCCCGTCACCTGGAAGGTCGGCTCATCCAGGACAACCCCTATCTTGCCTAAGGGGAGACCGCCGAATTCACGCTCAAAGGAGGCGGCGTTTTCCGGGGCGACGGTGACGATGAAGCGGGAATTCGATTCGGAAAAAAGGATGATCTCGTCCTCGAGATCGCCATCCGTCGGAACAGCGGCGAGCGCGAGCGTCATACCGAAGCCTCCGGCAAAAGCGCTTTCGGCCGCCGCCACCCCGATACCCCCCTCGGAGCAGTCGTGGCACGAAGCGATGAGGTTTTCTTGAATAGCCCGGTGGACGGCGCAGTATACCATCCCGGCCAGCGCGGGGTCGAGCCCCGGCGCGATGCCTCCCTTGCCGCCGATAATCGTATGGTAGTGGGAGCCGCCCATCTCTCGCTTCGTAACGCCGACGACGTAGATGAGGTCACCCGGTTGCTTGACATCCATGGTGACGCTTTTCCGGACGTCGGGCACGATGCCCATGGCCGAAATGAGGAGAGTCGGCGGAATGGCTCTCGTCTTGCCTTCGACTTCATACTCGTTGTGGAAGGAGTCCTTGCCCGAGATGAAGGGTAGCTTCAAGCCCACAGCCGCATCGTAGCAACCCCTGACGGCGCGCACCAGTTGGGCAAGTTTAAAATCCCCGTCCGCGTTCGCCGCCGATTTGATCGGATTCCCCCAGCAGAAGTTGTCGAGTATGGCTATCCTTTCAGGATCCGCCCCCACCGCCACCGCGTTTCTTACCGCCTCGTCCACCGCCGAGCATGCCATCGCATACGGATCGACCACTCCATACTTGGGATTGATCCCATTGGAGACGGTGATCCCCCGGTTCGAGTCGCTGATAGGCTTGAGAACCGCCCCATCTGAAGGCCCGTCGCTCGCAAGACCGACAAGGGGTTTTACGACGCTCGTCCCCTGGACTTCGTGGTCGTACTGGCGAACAACCCACTCCTTTGAGCAGACGTTGAGGCTGCTCAATATCTCTTCGAGAACCTCTGCCGCGCCCCTACCAACAGGCGTCTCTTCAACTTCTTCAAACTCTCGCCAGACGGAACTAAGCCGGTAACCCGGCAGCCCGCGGTGGAGAAAGTCCATCTCCAGGCAGAGAACACTCTTGCCAGCATACTTGACGTGCATCTTTCCTGAATCGGTGAAGCGCCCGATGATGGTCGCCTCGACATCTCGGCGCCGGCATAGGTCGAGAAAGGCTTCAATATTTTCAGGAGGGACGGCGAGCGTCATCCTTTCCTGGCTTTCGGAGACCCAGAGCTCCCACGGGTCGAGACCGGAATACTTGGTCGGGGCTTTCTCGAGGTCGACCTCTGCGCCGCCCGAAAGCTCGGCCATCTCTCCGACCGACGAGGAGAGGCCGCCGGCCCCGTTGTCCGTTATCGCGTTGTATACCCCGGCATCCCGCGCCTCCATCAGTGCGTCCTGCATCCGCTTCTGGACAATCGGGGCGCCGATCTGGACGGCTGCGATGTCCGTCCCCTCGTCGAGCTTGACCGAAGAGAAGGTCGCCCCGTGAATCCCGTCCTTTCCAATCCTTCCCCCGACCATCACGACGAGGTCACCGGGGTTTACCGCTTTTACGTGGGAGGGCCGTCCGTTGATCTCCCGCGGCATTAAACCGCCGGTTCCGCAGTAGACCAGGGGATTGTAAACGTAAGCCTCGTCGAAGAGAATCGCTCCGTTCACCGTCGGGATGCCGATCTTGTTGCCGCCGCTCTCAACCCCTTTGCGGACGCCCTTAAATACCCGCTTCGGGTGGAGGATGTGGCCGGGCAGTCTTTCCGCTGGAAAGTCCGGGGGCCCGAAGCAGAAGACGTCCGTATTGAAGACGAGGTCGGCGCCCAAACCCGTTCCCATCGGATCCCGGTTCACGCCGACGATGCCGGTCTCCGCCCCGCCGAATGGATCGAGGGCGGAGGGGTGATTGTGCGTCTCTACCTTGAAGCAAATGTTATGCTCCTCGTCCAGGCGCACCACCCCGGCGTTGTCCGTGAAGACGGAGACGAGCCAATCCCCTTTGGTTTTACCGACCTCGTCCGTCGCGCGCTTGATATATGTCTTGAAAAGGGATTCTATCCGCTCGGTCCGCCCTCCCTCCGTGTGAATGATCGTCGCGTTAAAAATCTTGTGCTTGCAATGCTCGCTCCAGGTCTGGGCGAGCATTTCGAGCTCGACGTCAGTCGGCTTATGTCCAAGCCCCAAGGAGGCGCGCTCGGCCCGGACACCGGGCCGCCGAAAGTACTCCCGTATCGCGCTCATCTCGTCCAAGTTCAGAGAGAGTATCCCTTTGCGGGAGATATTGAGGAGCTCTTCGTCGGAGACGTTCAGGTCGATTTCGGCGACCGTTGGTTCCTTCGCCGCCGGCATGGCAAAAGTTCGCCCGCCGGGCTGGCTGTCGCTCCGCCCGATAGAAAAAGTTTCGATGATGGGGTTGGCGAGAAGGCCGACCGTTATCCTCTCGGCATCCTCATCCGTGAGCTCCCCGTCGATCGCGTAGAGGCGCGAGGTGTGGACCGTCTCTCCATCGCACAGCACCACGCCCAGGAGATCTTCGATACCTTCGACGGCCGTCACTCCCACGTTGTCGGTCACCCCAGGTTTGTAGCCTACGTCAATCGCGACCGAAAAATCCTTGACCAGCGGTTCGTTGATTGAAAAGTGCTGGGTAATCGGGTCGGCAAGAAGCTCGGCGGCTATAAAATTGACCTTCTGCGCGGGGAGGGTGGCGGTGATCGTATAAACGTCGACCGTGCGGACGCGCTCCACATCTATCCCCAGGTCCTCCGCGATCGATCGCCGCACCGATTCGCCGAGAGCATCCCTGACGCCGTCCTTGAAGCCGACTTCAATGCGCCACACTAAACGGCGGCCCCCTTTACCCGAGCGAGAATCTCCTGGTAGGCATCCTCGACGCGGCCCAGGTCCCGGCGAAACCTATCTTTATCGAGGCGCTCTCCGGTTGCTTTATCCCAGAGCCGGCAGGTGTCCGGCGATATCTCGTCGGCGAGGACCAATTCCCCCGCCTTCCTACCGAACTCCAGCTTGAAATCGACGAGGGAGAGGCCGAGTAGATCGAAGAACCGGGAGAGAATCTCGTTGACCTTGAGAGCGATCTCCCTTAAACGCGACACCTCGTCGGGAGTTGCGACGGCCAGCTCGGCGATGTGGTCTTCGTTCACGACAGGGTCCCCAAGGACGTCATCCTTGTAGTAAAACTCGACGATCGCTTTCTTAAGGGCCTGCCCCTCCTCGTAGCCGAGCCGCTTTGCGAGGGAACCGGCGGCGATATTCCGTCCGATGACTTCGAGCGGTACCATCTCGAGCCGGTCGGTCACAAGCTCGTTCGCCCCTTGAAGCGAGCGAAAATGGGTCTTTATCCCCGCCTCTTCGAGTAGCTTGAATAGCACGGCGGAGACTTGCGCGTTCACCGATCCCTTCCCGGTGATCTCGCCCTTCTTCTTGCCGTCAAAGGCGGTTGCTGAATCTTTAAAATAGTGGACGATGACGTCCGGCTCGTCGGTGGCGTAGACGATCTTCGCCTTTCCTTCATATAGCTTTTCCCGCTTCTCCGCCATCAGCTTGTCCAATATCCTAGAATCCAGCCTTTAACGTCTGGCACCTATAATCCAGTATCTTTGACTAAGCATCAAGAATCCGCTTTTGCCTTTACTCTTCGTATCCAGTATCCAGCGTCCGCTTTTTACCTATACTCAACCACTTCCGAAAGCTCCTTGCGGGATCGTGAATGCGGATTTTCCTTCGGCTTCCCGATCGGAATAAGCGCAACCAGGAACCACTCTTCTCCGACGCCCACGAGCTTCTCGATCGCCTTATCGGCTATCGTCGGCCCGGTCATCCAGCACGCCCCATACCCTAGAGCCTCGGCCGCCAGCAGGAGGTTCTGGATGGCCGCGCCGCATGACTGCTTGGCCGAATTGATCTTCCTGGGTTGGCCGTGCGCCGCCATGATAGAGCTAATGACGGACGGCGCTTCGCAACCGAAAACCGTTATGACGACGGGCGCCTGGTCAAAAAAGGTGAAGTAGCGCGCGTACGCTTCAACCTTCGATTCGAGCCCTTTGGCCTCATCCCATGTGGTTATCTCGGCAAGCTTGTCCTCAACGGCTTTTCTCAAGTTGGCGAGAAGGGCCTTGTTCTCGATGACTACAAAGCGCCAGGGCTGCGAGTTGGCTCCCGATGGGGCGCGGATCGCCGTGGCGAGCATCTTCTCAATATCCTCCCGCGGGACTGGCGTACCTTCAAACTTTCGGATGCTGCACCGGTTGTTGATGGCTTCAAACAGATCCATCCCGTCCTCCTTAGATGGTCAACCCCTCAAGCCTCTTGAATATAACACCGATGTTTCGTAAGAAATACTTCTCATCGAAGCTTGCGTCTATCTCCGCCCCGGAGAGAAGCTTCTTTATTTCCGGATCGGCCGAGACGAGCTCCTTGAAACCGCCCTCCCCCCGCCAGGCGGCCATGGCGTTTTTCTGAACGATCTCGTAGGCCTCCTCGCGCATAACGCCCTTATCGACGAGGGCCAAAAGCAGGCGACTGGAAAAAACGATCCCACCCATTTTTTGGAGATTGCGACGCATGTTCTCCGGATAAACGCTCAGGCCGTCGATAACCCAGGTGAGCTTGGCGAGCATATAATCGAGAAGCGTTGTCGAGTCGGGGATGATGATCCGTTCGACGGATGAGTGGGAAATATCCCGCTCGCCCCAGAGAGCGACGCTCTCAAGAGCCGCCACCGCATTCCCCCGAATGACGCGCGCCAGACCCGTCAAGCGCTCGCATGTAATAGGATTCCTTTTATGGGGCATGGCTGAAGAGCCTTTCTGCCCTTTGCGAAAGGGCTCCTCGACTTCGAGAATGTCCGTTCGCTGGAGGCTCCTTATCTCGACGGCTATCTTTTCGATCGTCGCCGCGCAAACGGCAAGCGCCGACATGTACTCGGCGTGCCTGTCCCGCTGAACGACCTGGCTGGAGACAGGGGCGATCTTGAGGCCGAGCTTTTGGCAGACCATCGCCTCAACCCGGGGGTCGACGTTCGAATAGGTGCCGACCGCTCCTGAAAGCTTCCCCACCGATATCGCCTCTTTGGCCCTCTTCAAGCGCTCGTAGTTTCGGGCCATTTCGAAGGCCCAATTGGCAAGCTTTAACCCGAAGACGGACGGCTCGGCGTGAATGCCGTGGGTGCGCCCGGCCATGACGGTCTCCTTGAACTCAAACGCGCGCCTCTTCAGTAGGTTTACCGCCTCCCCGACATCCATGAGAAGAATGTCGATCGCCTCCCGCATCAGCAGGGAAAGGCCCGTATCGACGATGTCGGAAGAGGTCAGTCCGTAATGGACGTAGCGCGATGCGGGTCCTACGTTCTCCGCCACGTTGGTGAGAAAAGCGATAACGTCGTGATCGACCTCCTTCTCGATCTCGTCGATGCGAGCGACGTCGAAGCGAGCTTTGGATTTAACCTCTTCAAGCGCGTCCGCCGGGATGGCGCCGAGCTCCGCCCAGGCCTCCATGGCCGCTATTTCGATCTCAAGCCACTTGGCGAATCTGTTCTCGGGCGCCCATATGGCCCCCATCCGGGGGCGGGTGTAACGCTCAATCACTCCTGAAAGCTCACCCCTTCTATCTTAGACGCCATCTCCATTTTGTAGGCGGCAAGCTTGTCGGCGAGGGCGCTGTCGGAGAGGGAGAGAATCTCGGCAGCCAAGATCGCCGCGTTCTCAGCCGCCCCGATTCCAACGGTTGCAACCGGTACGCCGCTGGGCATCTGAACCGTTGAGAGCAGAGAATCCATGCCCCCTAGATCGGACGTCTTCATCGGCACCCCGATGATCGGAATGGTCGTCAACGAAGCCATAACGCCGGCGAGATGGGCCGCCTTGCCGGCGGCGGCGATGATGACGGCCACGCCGCGGGAGGCTGCCGACGCCGCATAATCGTGGGCGAGCTTCGGGCTCCGATGTGCGGAAACGACTCTTACCTCGTAGTCGATTCCAAAGCGGGCCAGCGCCTCTTCGGCGGGACGCATCTGCGCGCGGTCCGACGTGCTGCCCATCACTATCCCAACCAGAGTGTTCTTATCGCCCATTCAGACCCCACACCTCAATTTCTAGTTTCTAGTTTCTAGTCTCAATTTTCCTGATGCTTCCTGCTCGACAGCCCGAATCGCGATATCTTTCCGATAATGCATGCCATCGAATTTAATCCTGGCCAAAGCCTCGTAAGCTTTATTGCGGGCCTCCTCGAAAGTCGTCCCTAAAGCGCTCACGTTCAAAACCCGGCCCCCGCTAGTCAGGATCTTGCCGTTCGCGCGTGAGGTACCGGCGTGAAAGATCGCGGTGCCGGTTTCTTCCGCCTCTTCAAGGCCGCTTATCTCAAAACCGGTTTTGTGCTTGCCTGGATAACCCCCGGAGGCAAGCACGACCGTAACGCAGGGTTGCGAGGACCAGTCAAGCTTTTGCCCAGCCAGCCTTCCTTCGGCGACCGCGAGCATGACGTCTATCAGATCGCTCTTGAGCCTAGGCAAGATCGCTTGGGTTTCGGGATCGCCAAAGCGGGCGTTGAACTCCATGACTTTGGGCCCGCTCTTTGTTAGAACGAGACCGGCGTAAAGAACGCCCCGGTAGTCGATGCCCTCGGTGGCAAGCGCAGCCACAATCGGCACCAGCACCTCTGAGACGATCTGCTCGTAAACCGGTTCGGTGAGTATCGGAACCGGCGAGTAAGAGCCCATCCCGCCGGTATTCGGACCCATATCCCCGTCGTAAACGCGCTTGTAGTCCTGGGCTGGAACCATCGGTATGACCGTCTTGCCGTCCGTAAAAGCGAGGAGCGAGAGCTCGGGTCCGTCCAGATACTCCTCGATCAGAACCCTCTCTCCCGCTTCGGCGAAAGCTCCGTCGACGAGGGCTGACCTGATCGCTTTCTCGGCCTCTTCGAGATCGGCCGTGACGACCACGCCCTTGCCCGCCGCCAGCCCGTCCGCCTTTATCACGTAGGGCGGCTCGGCCCCCGCAAGGTAGTCAAGGGCCTTGCCGTAAACGGTGAAGATGCCCGCTTTCCCCGTCGGAATTCCATACTTCTCCATCAGCGATTTGGCAAAGCTCTTGCTCCCTTCGAGTAAAGCACCCTCTTTGCGCGGTCCAAAAGCCTGGATTCCAGCGGCTTCAAGCGCATCAACCAGGCCTTCAACAAGAGGCGCTTCCGGACCCACGATAACCAGGTCGATCTTGCGCTCCTTGGCAAAAGAGACGATGGCCTTGACGTCAGTCGCCCCGAGAGAGACGCATTCGGCGATCGCATCGATGCCGCCGTTCCCAGGCGCGCAGAATAGCCGCGAGACTTTCAGGCTCGCGGCGATCTTCCAGGCCAGCGCATGTTCGCGGCCACCACTTCCAATGAGTAAGACCCTCATTTCGGCTCCATATTGAGCTTCAGCCAATCGCAAAGTTCCCATTTGATTTTAGCTAAAAGAAGACACCCACCGCAATAAAGAGAGAGAACGCATATCTCTTTTTCGGTCTCCGGCAATGCCACCTACCAATTGCAACACCATGTTTTGCCCGATGGTGACGGGGGTATTTCGGAAGCGTTGCTACTTAGCCGAAATGGAAAGGGGCGCTCGGCTTTCCAGCCTGATGGTTTTCAGGTCAGAGGTCATGCCGCTGGGCAGCACTAGCAGGGGACGAAAGTAATGTTGGGGGCAGGTGGTATGCGAGGGTCCCTTAGCGACAGGTGGGAGAGCGGACGGGAAAGAGATCGCGAGACCGAGGTTCTTCCTATCAAGTTGTATAGGGGACGCGCCGGAATCAACGAGCGCCGCTGGATCGAGCAGCTCGTAAGCATGCTAACGCTCGTCTCGACAACCCTCATTTTGTTCTATTTTTTCCGCCCCGATCTCTTGCTATCTACAACGACGACGACGGGTGGAGATACAGGGGCTCACCACTACATCCCTCTCTTTCTAAAGAACTACCTGCTGCCCAGGGGGCGGATAACGGGCTGGGCTCCAGGATGGTATGCCGGCTTTCCGGCGCTCACCTTCTACTTCCCACTGCCGGCTCTTCTGATAGCGGCGCTTAGCTACCTGATCCCGTACCAGATTGCTTTCAAGCTGGTAACGGTAGCCGGATCTTTCATGTTGCCCCTCGCCGCCTTCGCGACCTTCAAGATGTTGGACTTTGATTTTCCGATGCCGGAGGCGGCCGCTCTAATGTCGATCCCATTCCTCCTCATGGAAAGCTTCACAATAAACGGGGCCAACCTGCTATCGACGCTCGCCGGGGAGTTCGGCTATTCGATCGCTTTTGCCCTTGTCCTTCCGTTAACAGCCTTGTTCTACAGGACCATGGCAAACGGGCGGTCCATCGTTGCCGGCGCTTTCACCCTGGCGGCGACCGTTCTCAGCCACGCGGTCCCCGCTATCATCGCCGTCGCTTCCATCTTGCCCTCTGTCATCGGTAGGAATGCCCATCTCCGCTTATGGCGTCTACTATTGATTCTGTCTCTCGGGTTTGCCCTCAGCGCTTTCTGGAGCCTCCCGTTCATCGCCAAGCTCGGCTACGCGGCGAGGATGGTCTGGCAGCAAACGAGCGATCTTGAAAACATCATCCCTCGTGAGATAAGGATGGTTGCTTTAGCCGGAGCCCTGGGGCTTGTAGGGGCGATCCTTAAAAGAGAGCGAAGGTTGGCGCCCTTCATGTCGCTAGCCCTACTCTCGCTCCTCCTCTACTTCTACCTTCCGGACGGTCCTATCTGGCGAGGACGCTTCCTTCCCTTCTGGTACTACGCCATCATGATCTTTGCCGCTTACGCTATCTCTCTTCTGGCCCGAACCCTCGCCGGTTTCGCCCGCCGGATTGGCCTCTTCCCGACCATAGCCTCTGCCCTTGTTCTTTCGATGGCCGGCTGGACTATGGTCCTGCCGCCTATTCGTGAAGCTAGGCTCGCTAGGAGCTGGATCGAGTGGAACTACTCCGGCTACGAGAGAAAGCCGGCCTGGCAGCTATACCGGAGAATAAACGACAAGCTCAAGAGCCTGCCACCCGGAAGAGTAATGTGGGAGTACTCACCAGCTTATGGAAAATTCGGCACGCCCAGAGCCTTTGAGATCATTCCCTACTGGACGGGTAAGCCCACCATGGAGGGAACCCTCATCGAGTCGTCTCTAACGGCCCCCTTTCACTTCATAAACCAGGCTGAAATATCCCCAAAACCGACGCGCGCCGTGCCTGGAATCACTTATCCGGATTTTAGTTTTGAAATGGGCGTGAAGCACCTCGAGCTCTACAACATCAAATACCTGTTGGTCACGTCCGAAGAGGCGAGGGCGGCGGCTGATTCTTCGAAGCAGTTAAAGCTCTTAAAGAGGACCGGGGAGTTTTCCATCTACGAGGTAGCCACCGACGGCTACGTCTCAATCCCCAAGTATCGCCCCCTGAAGGGAAAAGAAAGGTTCTGGCATGAAACCTCTTTATCCTGGTACAAAGATGAGGACAAGCTCGACGTCCCGATAGTCTTCGGGTCCGATCGAGCTCTCTCCGCCTTTAAGGAGGTGGGACCGGACCTAAAGCACTTCTCCAAGACCCCGCTAAGCATAAAAGGCGGCGTAAGCGAGATAAGCCTCTCTAATGAGGAACTCAAGTTCAAGACCTCGGCAATCGGCCTCCCTCACCTCGTAAGAATCTCCTACTTCCCGAACTGGAAGGCGGAGGGAGCTTACGGGCCGTACCTCGTCACTCCTTCCATCATGATGGTCATCCCCAGAGAAAACGAGGTCAGGCTCTACTACGGCAAAACGCTCGCCGACTATGTTGGAGTGGGATTAACGATCGCCGGCCTACTTGCCTGCCTTATCCTGGTGCTGCGCCGCCCTGCACGGACTTCGAAGTACAGGAGATCGATAACCTTTCTCCCACCCAGAAACTTGAGACTGGAAAGTGAAAAAGACGGTAAATACCTATAAGGTCGATTTGATGAAAAAGCACTACCAGTTTCTTAGAGCGGTTAACCTGAGAGCAGCGTTGCTTTATAATCGGCCATAGATATGGCCCAAACGAACGGGGAGCGCACGGCCAAAAGAGCCTTTATCGATCGTCGCTACTGGCTGGCGACGGCGGTTGTAGCCGTCCTCGTGGCGATCGCCCTCTCCCGCGGGATAACCCGCCCTTGGGTGGGCTATCACGAGGCCTGGAACGGGGCGTGGTTCTCCCTCATCGCCAGAAACTACCTCCTACATGGTCTGCTTGAGACCAAGTTAGGCCAGGTGATAAACCCGGTTCCTGTTCCACCGGAGGCCTTCGGCTATTACGCGGGCCACCCGCCTCTCCTGCCCCTTGCAGTCGCGATGTTTTTTAAGATTTTCGGCGAGTACGAGTGGTCGGCGAGACTCGTCCCCATTCTTTTTTCCACCGCCTCGGCGCCCCTCGTCTTTTTGGTCGGCCGGGAGTTGTGGGGACGCCGGGCCGGTTTTATCGGCATGGTCGCCTTCGTCGTTAACCCTATGTTTCTTTACTTCGGACGCATGGTCGACCACGAAGCGCCCGTCACCTTTTTCGCGTTGCTCTCGGTGCTTTCGTATATCAGGTGGGCAAGAGGGGATGGACGCTACCTCTGGATGCTTTCCGCTTCGCTCTTTCTCGGCGGGATTACCGATTGGCCCGCTTACTATCTCATCCCGATACTAGGTCTGCACTACCTTGTCTTCATCAAGAAAAAAAGTTTTCTTGCAGCGGTACCTTTAGCTGCCGCCATAGCTACGCTTGGTCTGATTTACCTTCAGATAAGATGGCTGGGCTCGGCAGCCTACAAGGAGATAGTCGGCTCCTTCTTCATCCGCACCAATCTGAACAGCGATCAGGCCACGACCATCACGCTATTCAAGCTGCTGCGCGCTCAGGCCCTGAACGCAAATTGGCTTTTTACAACACCGCTTCTCGCCACCGGAGCGCTCGGCCTGGTAGTGGCGTCGGCCCCTCGATATAAGCAAGAGAGATCCTTTGCCGTCTCCCTTTTGGTGGGCCTTTTCGCCTTTGGGGCGATTCACGTCCTTCTCTTCAAGCAGGGCGCGATGAACCACTCCTACTGGTTATATTACTTCTTGCCCTTTCTCGCCCTCTCCGCGGGCATCGCCCTCGATTTTATATCCTCGGTCTTACCGAAATGGGTCTCCCCTTTACCAACCTTCGCCGTCATCTTAGCGATCGCCCTCATCGCAAGATCGACGCTCACCGGCATTCACCAGAGCGACAACTGGGAGCTATCTCTTTTTGGCAAGACCGCCGCTTCAATGACGAAGCCCGGCGATGTAGTTTTGACGTCGCTCTCATCCCGAGCCTTCGGCACCGTCTTCATGATGTACTACACCCGGCGTACCGTCGTCGACCTGACCGACGGTCTCCCAAAATTCAAGCGCGCCCTGTTGGAAAATCCTACGGCGGCTCTGATGGTGACCTATCGGAATGCGACCGACGCTGAATTGCAGAAGTACCTCGATGAGAATTACCGCCGGAAAGAGCGAGGGAACTTTCTCTTCTACGAGCTGCGAAAGCCCAAATAAGGGATGGGGCCTTGATAATGGATCAAGCCTGCATCCGTGGATGGAGGGCAATCACAGCCAGATCGTCCTCTATTTTCCCACGTGCAAATTCGAGCGCACTCCGGGCAATGATGTCAGCCACTTTGCCCGCGCTTTGCCCGTAGGATTTGCCCATCGCCAGCCTGATCCGCTCCTCACCGAAAAGGTCCGGTCCTCTTCTCGCCTCCGTCAAGCCATCGGTATATAAGACGAGATATCCGGGTATCTTCAGTTCATCTTCCGTTTCCTCATAAGTTACGTCGTCAAACGCCCCCAATGGCAAACCCTGCGCTTTCCTAAGAAAACGGCATTCCGGATCGCAAAGAAGTGTGGACGGATGGCCGGCGCTGGCATAGGTAAACGCGTAGTCGGATTTCAATACGACGACCAGAACCGTTACGAACTGCTCGGATGTGGTCGTTTTTGTCAATACCTGGTTCGCCCTGGTAAGCGCAGAGCCGGGAGATGAGTCCTCATAAAGAAAAGCCCTTATGGTGTTTTTCGCCGAAGATGTAAGCGCCGCTGCGTTGAGGCCCTTGCCCGAAACATCGCCGATCACCACCCCGAGTCCATCCGTGGGTAGCTCGATAAAGTCGTAAAAGTCTCCACCAACTGTCAGCCCGGCAGTTGCCGGCTCGTAACGAACGCCGATCTCCAAACCCTTGACGTATGGAATTGGCGAGAGCAGGCTCTGTTGGAGAACCTGGGCGATACGACGCTGTTCTTCCAGAAGAGCATTTTCCAGCGTAATTCCAAGCTGGTTACCGACTGTTCTGAGAAAACGTTCGTCGTCTCCGCTGAACTCTTGACCGGCGACGGTAGCTACCAATATCACAAGACATCTTTCTTTAGTCGCAAAAGGAATGAGCGCGAAGGATTCATATTTTGACGGTTTGTCGAGCGCCGTTTTTATCTCGTTATAGTCGGCGACCTTTCCGAACAAGGCCTTGCACTCCTTTCCTATGAACCCTATCAGCCCCTCACCTAGTCTGATGTGCGTCTCGGCCTGCCTGGCGACATACTTATCGGATAAACCCTTCGCTGCTTCGAGCCACAACTCGTCTGTTTCCGGACGTTTCATGAAAATCGCGCCCGCTTCAGCCGGCAACGTCTTTAAGATGTCACCTAGAATCTCAGGAATTATTTCCGAGATGCGCGCCGCGTGGATTATTTTGTTCGTGAGATAGTCGAGGGCTTTGAGCTCCGTTTCGCGTTTTTCGCGGAGTAACTTGTCTTCCTCATCGAATACACGCATCCCCAGTAGAGCAAATGTGGCCACCCCTACCGCGATGATCGCTCTAATAACGAAAACAGGAAAGCCAAATATACGTTTGAAAGCTTCATTGTTCAGAACCGACCCCGGCCAGAAGGTCGTTTTTCGAACAATTAGCCCACCGAAGAACGCGTTCGCCAAAAAGAACACGGTCACCGGCAGCATATAAAGAGCAACGTTTTTGAATCCCGCGCTAACAAGTGCACGATACTCGATGTAGAAGGCGATACCGGCAGCCATCGAACCGGGTAGGTACAGCAAATACCTGGCGGCAGCGGCGCCGCCAAGAAAGATGCCTCGCGGCGTATCGACGACCGCCAGGACGATCACTATCACAAGCCACACGCTGAAGAAGAACAGCGGGATATATCTGAGAGCTTTCCCCCTCCCCTCTATCGCGTAGATAAGCTCGACGCCGAATTGAAAGAGAAGCCCAAGAGAGACACCGAGCGTTCCCAAGACAGTAAAAACAAAGACTAAGCTCGTGGACTCGAGCTGCTCATAGCCTGGAAACAGAGTGAGCATATCGATCCATTCGTGTAAGCCATGAACGATTCCGAAACCGGCCAGCCATGGTAGCGCGTAGACCAGAGAAAGTCTTGATCGTCTGCGAAGAGCCATGACGAGCGCCATTCCCATGGAAAAATAAGCCAGCCCGTAAAAGAAGTATATGATCACCTCGTCTTGGCGACTGAGCTGGTTGAAAAACAAGCTCTCCTCCTGGCTGCGTTGGAAGTATCTTACTTAATGATCGTCTGAGTGCGCGACGGGCCAACCGAGATGAGGTTGATTGGCACCCCGGCGATCTCTTCGATCCTCTCCACGTAGCGGCGGGTCGCTTCGGGAAGACCGCTGTACTTCGTTATCCCTCCCAGGTCGACCTGCCAACCGGAAAGCTCCTCGTAGACCGGCGTACACTTGTGGAAAATGGTCTGGTGGGGAGGCATATGATCGAAGACTTCCCCGCCGAACTCATAGCCGACGCAGATTCTAACCGTCGAGAAGGGCGATAGAACATCGAGCTTCGTCAGGGCTATCTCGGTCATTCCGTTTATTTCAACCGCGTACTTCAGCACGACCCCGTCGAGCCATCCGCAGCGGCGTGTTCGCCCGGTCGTCGTACCGAACTCGGCGCCTACGCACTGCAGCGTCTCGCCGCTCTCTCCAGTGTCCTCGGTCGGGAAAGGACCGTAACCGACGCGGGTCGTATACGCCTTCGCTATGCCGATAATCCGGTCGATGCGTAAGGGGCTTACCCCGGTACCGACGCAGGCGCCCCCGGCCGTCGGCGAAGAGGAGGTTACGAAGGGATAAGTCCCATGATCGAGATCGAGCATCGTCCCCTGCGCTCCCTCAAAGAGAACGTTCTTTCCCTCTTTGAGCGCCCAGTTCAGGAGGTGTTCGGTATCGCCGATCATACCGTTGATCTTATCGGCGTACGCCGCGTACTCGTCGGCGATCTCGTCGAGCCCGGGTTCTTCAATCTCATAAAAATCGAAGTCCGCCCTTTTCCTGTCAAGCGCCGTCGCGAGTTTCTCCCGAAAGATCTTCATATCCAGGAGGTCCTGCACTCGCAGGCCGATGCGCGCCGCCTTGTCGGCGTAGGCCGGGCCGATGCCCCGACCGGTCGTCCCGATCTTGGCCTTGCCCAGCCTAACCTCGGTCGCTTCGTCGATCATCTTGTGATAGGGCATGATGAGGTGGGCGTTCGAGCTCAGAACAAGTTTGGGCCGGCCGACACCAGCCCTCTCGAGATCGGAAAGCTCGTCTAGAAGCGCCTTGGGGTCAACGACCAGCCCGTTCCCGATAACGGACGTTATATTAGAGTAGAGGACCCCCGAGGGCAGGAGGTGAAGCCTCAGCTCCTTGCCATCGTGGACGACCGTATGACCGGCGTTGTGGCCTCCTTGATACCTGACGACGAAGTCCATCTCGTTTGCCAGCCAGTCGGTTACTTTGCCCTTGCCCTCATCGCCCCATTGGGCTCCGATAACTATTATTCCAGCCATTTTTACCCCCTGCGTCCCGCGATCGCTCTGGCCGCGACAACGCCGCTCGCGGATGATTGGACGAGCCCTCTGGTGATGCCGGCCCCGTCCCCGACGGCAAATAGATCCGTCACCTTTGTTTCCAGCTCCGGCGAGAGCTTGATCCTCAGCGAATAGAATTTTACCTCAACTCCGTAGAGGAGCGTACCGGGCGAGCCTATGCCCGGGGCGAGCTTGTCGAGAGCCTCGATCATCTCAAGGATGTCCGAGAGGTACCTGTATGGAAGGACGAAGCTCAGGTCTCCCGGAGTCGCCTCCGCGTACGTGGGCTCGACGACCGATCTCGCCACTCTCGCTGGTGTCGAGCGCCGGCCGGCCTTTAAGTCCCCGAGCCTCTGAATTATTATGCCGTTGCCAAGAAGATTCGCCAACCGCGCGATGTACTTGCCGTAGTCGATCGGCCGCTTGAAGGGCTCGGTGAAGGCCGTCGAGACGAGGAGGGCGAAGTTGGAGTTGTCCGTCTTTTTCTCGGCGTACGAGTGGCCATTCACCGTCGTGATATCGTCAGTGATCTCCGGCGCGACGACGCCGTTGGGACAGACGCAAAAGGTGCGCACCTGGTCCTCGAAAGATTTCGAGTAGTAAACGAGTTTTGCCTCGTAGAGCTCCTCGGTCAAGGGAGCAAGGACGGCGGCCGGCACTTCGACGCGCACGCCGATGTCAACGGCGTTGGCGGTCGTCTCCAGCCCAAGGCGATCGGCTTCACCAGCCAGCCAATCGGATCCCTCGCGGCCCGGGGCCAGGATAACGTAACGACCGAAAACATCCTCGCCCGAGGCCAGGTGGACCCCCTTGACCTCGCCGCCTTCGACGATAAGGTGAGCGGCCCGGGTCCTTGTCTTGATCCGGACGCCATGCCCCTCCAGGTGGTCACGCATAAGGCGCAAGATATCAAAGCAGCGGTCGGTGCCGAGATGCCTTACCTTCATCGGAATGAGGTGCAAGCCGGCCAGCGTAGCGCGACGGGAGAGGTTGCGGACTTTGCCCTCGTTGGTCCCGTGAATTTCTCTTGACCCGCCAAATTCTAGGTAGATTGAGTCGATGTAGTCTATGAGCTGAGCGAGCTCGGTATTGCCGATGTACTCGCCCAGCCAGCCCCCAACATCAGTCGTTAGAGTCAGCTTCCCATCTGAAAAAGCGCCCGCCCCACCCCAGCCGGAAGTTACCCGGCAGGGCCTGCAATTTATGCACTCGCCTGTTATGCGTTCTGGACAAGAGCGCTTCTCAAGAGACGGCCCTTTCTCCAGGATTAGAATTTTGAATTTTCCGCGCCTGATAAGCTCCAGCGCCGCAAATATCCCCGCGGGCCCGCTGCCCACGATTACAACGTCGTATCTCTCCACGTGCCCCACCTATTTAAACGCACAAAAAAACTCAAACAGAACGCCTTAATTTCGTTCTATCTGAGCGGATGAACCGGGTGTATTTCCTGATAAATATAGCCCAAAACGGCTGATAAGTCAACGGGAAGAACAGCTCGAAAGCATGGGCCTGCAGTTTAAGCTCATATACGATTGTTAGCACTCTTTATAAGCAAAACGACTTTCCATCTGCCTGACCGCTAAGACGCATCTCTCTAGCAATGGCAGAAGCTTCCACTAAAGGACGGTTTGTTGTAAAATATAGCTGGCCATCGCAGACTAGAAAGAGCAGGAGATTGTATAAATATCTATACGGCGCTTCACAGTCTTTAAAGGGTCTCACTAAGTTGGCTGACCTCCAGGATTAGTATTTTTCTCACTTATAAGACCTTCAAGAAAGACCTTCAAGACCTTCAGCAAACAGCTTTTTATAAGGCCCTCAGCAAGCACCTTTTGGACTATGCCTTTTTAGGGTAATTATATCGTATAAGCTTATTGGAGAAAAAATTGCTTAAGCGACGAGTATATCTACACAGAGGCATGTGGAGCATGACGCGGAATGCGCTCCACATGGCAATAGGGGTAGCCTGGCTGTTCACACTGGTAGCCGCATTGGTTTTTTGGACAAGGCCCTTCTGGACTTTCCAGGCGGTTTTAACACAGAGGCTTCTCGATTTCGCAAAGGTGCCATACCGGCTGCTTTTGCTGCCGGTGATCGATTTAAGCCGCGGCATTCCGGTCTACTACCGTCCCGGCGGAAGGACCTTTGTCGTTCCGGTCGAGTATAGCTCGCTTAAGCCGGGTTTGGCCCTGTTGGTCATCCTTCTCCTGGTGATCCTAGGGCTCGCTTTATACCAGTTGAAAAGGATTGCCCTTCCGATCAGGGTTTCCTTCCTCTTCCTGCTCGTCCTCGTTGTCTCGACCATACTTTACACGAGCTTTGTCTCGCCGGTGCCTCCACACGCGGTTAACAGGCTCTCGATCGACTGGCAATACTCCGGCGCGGTCGTGCTCCTGCTCGCCTCTTTGATCTTTGTCTTTTCGGTATTCCCCGTCAAAGGACCGCTGTGGATTAAATTCGGCTGGCTATTCGGGATGCTCGTTTACGGAATTATCTGGAACGTCGTCAGGATCTCCGTCGTCCTCTCAACCCTTTATCATCTGGGAAGTATGCCTTTTCTGTTGACCCATTACCTGACGGGCATCTACATCGACTTTATCTATATAGTGGCGTTCTATTCACTCGCCCTGTCCCACCTGGCCAGGCGCGAGGTGAGCGAAGTGGGGTGGTAAGTCATGATAATCCTGGGCATGGCGATGGTCGTCATCTTCTCCATATTGATTACCTACGCTGTCAGACACTACGGCTTCTACTGGAACCGCATGTTTGGAAAGCAGAAAAGGCCTATGCAAGACCTTGCCGGTTATTACCTGCCGAGCGTCTCGATCGTGGTGCCCATGCACAACGAGGAAGCGGTCGCCGGGAACATCCTCGAACGGCTGGCTGTGATGGACTACGCGAAGGAGAACGGCCACTACGAGGTGATCGCGATCGACGACGGCTCCACGGACAAGACGGGCAAGATTGTCGACGAGTACGCCGGCAGGTACCCTTTCATCCGGGCGATCCACCGTGCCGGGGGCGGCTATGGCAAAGCCGACGCTCTTCAGGTCGGCTCAATGGAAGCCAGAAATGAAATTCTGCTCGTCTTCGACGCCGATTACCAGCCCTCTCGGGCTTGCATCAAGCGCCTGGTCGCTCCCTTCTGCGACCCTGAGATCGGCCTGGTCATGGGTAGAGTCGTTCCCATAAACACCGAGCAGTCGTTGATGACTCGCCTCCTCGACCTGGAGCGGACGGGTGGCTATCAGGTGGCCCAGCAGGCCAAGCATAATCTTGATCTGGCTTCGCAATATGGTGGAACGGTCGGCGGCATAAGAAAAGACCTCCTGCAAACCCTCGGTGGCTGGGATCCCAGAAAGCTGGCGGAAGACACCGACATCACCGTACGGGCCTTCTATAACGGCTGGCGGATAGGGTATGTGAACATCGCCGAGTGCTATGAGGAGTCGGTGACGTCCTGGAAAGAGCGGCGCTTGCAGCTTGCTCGCTGGGCGACCGGTCACAATCAATGCCTCCTTTCTCATCTTGGAGCGGTTATCAAGTCGCCCGTATTGAGCTTCCTGCAGAAGTTCGACGGCATCCTCATGCTCGGCGTTTATCTGGTGCCGGTGATCATGTTAATCGGCCTGTTCCTCTCAATTACCGTCTACTTCTTCGCCGCTTTCTGGTGGTGGACCTTCTTCGCCGCGCTTCTCTTCACCCTCACCTACAACAACATCGGCAACTTTGCTTGCTTTAACGAGGTTGGGGTCGGCGCCGTCCTCGATAAGCGGGGGCGCGTCATCTGGCTGCTTCCCTGGAGCCTCTTTAACTTCTTCGCCAACGTTTGGATCTGCACCGGGTCGTTCGTAAAATCTCTGGTTATTCACGGAAACCATCGCGCGTGGGATGCCGGGGTTACCAACGGCCATGCCAACGGCAATGGGGTTAACTGGAACAAGACGAAGAAGAATGGCTCAACAAACGGTAATGGGAACGGCATCAAATGGGAGAAGACGAAGAAAAACGGTTTGACTAACGGCAATGGAAACCACAAAGGGAAGGCCTAGTGCTCAACTACGCTCTGCTGGTCTTAGCATTCCTATTCCTGGTCGCCCTCTGCTTTGTCCCCGGTCTAGTAGAGCTGCGCTGGCCCAAGGACCAGGGGCCCGTCGATATCGACCTTGATCGTGACATCGACGAGCGATACTTCTCACGCGCCTTCAAGGCCTACCTAAAGAGCGGTCTCTCGTCCGTATCCGCTAAAGCAATTCCCCTGTCGAACGTGGAGAATAGCTGGTTAAGAGGCGTGCAGGCAAAGAAAATGAGGACGTTTATCCACCGGGGCGCCGAGGACATACTGGTCATCGATGGGGATGTGAACCTGCCGACGGGCACCGAGTGGCCGCAGGCCGCGCTTGTTCAGGGTAACCTCACCACCTCCCACAACTGCCTCCTCCTGCAGGAGGTCTCTGTGGAGGGAGATTGCCTGGTAGGGGAGAGCAACCACCTGCAGTGCCTGAGCGCAAAAAACATTAGCCTTGGCGAGAACACGATCATCGACGGCTGGATCGACGCCGAAGAAAAACTAATCACTGGAGTCGGCTGTGAAGTGCACGGCCGGGCCACGGCCGGTAAACAGATAAGGATCATGGGGATCGGCAATTTTAAGAGCCTGGCCGCACCGGTAATCGAAGTTATTTCGAGTCTCGCCGATATGCCATCCGATCAAGACCTTGAAGAAGAAATCGAGGAGATTGAGAGCGAAGCTCCTCTTCCGTTGGAGCCGGTCGCGGAAGCATCGGAAGCCATAGCCGCCCGGCCTGAAGAGTTGGAAGAGGAGATCGTTGTCCCCCCGCTAGAAGCTACCCCCGAGGCAGAAGCGAGACCGACCGATGAAAAACTGGAGCGGGAAGTCGAAGCGATGGATTTGACGGAGTGGCCGGCTGAGTATGATTCGGTGATTTCTGGGAGCTTTCACCTGAAAAGCATCGAGGAAATTGGGGATGAGCTCCGGGGGAGGGAGGGCAAGTATATTCCGTATCGCTTTATCTTATGGCGCGCAAACATGCTGGGACTCGTCAACACACCATTGACCGCTCTCAAATCCGAGCAGAAGCCGGAATATATGCGATCTTCAGCGGTCTGGCTGCAGGCTCCAACTACCATACGCGTCAAAGGTGGTCTATCCGTCCCTGAAGGTGAAACGGTCCCTTACGACTTGATCATCGAAGGCGACCTGGATAGCGACACCGGCGTCTTCTTCGATGGGGGTCTTCACGTAAGGGGAACGGCAACGCTTGGAGAAGTAAATCAAATTCAAAGATCTTTGGTGGCCGATGGCAATGTTATACTTAGGGAGTATACGACGGTTGGTCACTGTGTTAACGCCGGTGGCTCGGTCTTTGTTAAGACCGGCACCCGCATAGGTGTGACGGATACCGGCGGTCTGGCAGCTCGAGAAACGGTCTACCTGGAGCCGGGAGTCAACGTTCATGGCAAAATCTACGGAGAGCACGGCGTCGAAGTCCGCCAGGCGGACGACGAGATTGCTGGTATCAAATCTACTAGCAAAGGTACGTAGTCTAGGCCTTCTGTCCTTATGCGCCCATCTCCTGATCGCCCTAGCCTTACTTGCCCTGGTACTATTTCTCTTTCCAAGCTACCTGAAACCATACTGGCCCAGCGGCTACGACACCTTCGGCCACCTGGCGAAAGTAGAGTCGTTCGCCCGGATGATTTCGCAGTACGGCAACTATGTCGACTGGTCCGACGAGTGGTATGCTGGTTACCACCCGCTCTTATTTTACCCGCCTCTTTCCTACGCATTTCCAGTTCTCTTGCGCCTTCTTTCAGTCAGCATGAGCGCGGTCGCGCGATTCAGCATTTTAGCGGGCATATGGGCGGCGGCTTTTTCCGGGTACCTTTTGGGTCTCGCCCTCTTACGTCCAGCAAATGGCGCCAGAGCGAGAATATTGGCGCTCGTTCCGGCAGTTGTTTACAGCACCATTCCGGCCGTCATCGCGCTTCAAACGGTCGCGGGCGAGTTTGCCGACTTCTGGGCGGGCGCACTGGCTCCGCTTGCGGCCGCCAGCCTCCTGCTTTGGCTTCAGTGCCGGCGTCTGAGATATCTTGCAGCGCTAGCCATCAGCCTGTCGGTTGTCTTCCTCATGCACGGGCACATCGCCACCCCACTGGGCCTCGGTTTTATCGTCGCCGCTTTCGTTTACGATTTTATCGGAGACCGAGGGGCTCGGGGTGAGCAAAACGTTTCGGATGGAGCATACCGGGGCTTCTGGGGGACCTTGCTCGCGATGCTCCTCTTCGTGGGGTTGACCGCTTTCTGGTGGTTACCCTACTTCGTGGAATCACCGTCTCTAGCTATTCCGAATTTAGTTCCCCTTTCAAGAACGGCTCTGCCGCTATACTCCCTCATAAACAGGAGTGTTGCAGCGGGCACCCCGCGCTACCTTGGCTTGGTCGCGCTTTTTCTGGCAGCCCTGGGGCTCTGGCTGGGCGAGCGTAAGAAGGTTGCCCTCCTTGTCAGCCTGGCGGCTGTCGGAGTTCTAATGTTCTTGGGTCCTTCCTGGGAAGCTTATTCGCAAATCCCCGTCCTTGGGTTGGTCTTCGCCGAAAGAGCTGTCCCTCTGATCGCCGTAGCTATTTCGGGTCTCGCCATGCTTGGCGTTGCTGGTGTGGTGACACGGCTTGATCAACTATTCTCAGACAAGGCGGGCGCGCTCTCCAGCAGTCGAGTCTTTTTGCTCTTCAAGACGGTACTTATTCCGCTGGTCTTTGTTATTGCCGCCGGCTCCGCCATCTTGGCCGACGCCTCCTTCATCCTGCCGCGGACCAAGGCTCAGGCTATGCCGAGCGACTTCTGGAAGCTGACGCAGTTTCTGGCGAAGCAGCCCAGGTCTTATGGGGCCAGGGTAGCTTTTGTCCCATCCGCCGCGCTCGATTCCTACGCGCCAGCGCTCTCTGGCTGGCCGATCCTCGGAGGTTATCTCGTCCAGGGATCCAAGCTTTCGACGGAAATCGAATGGGTCATGTCCAGGGAGCTTACTAAAACCGACCGCCGGGCCGCGTTGGCGGCCTTCAAGCGCTGGAACATCGCCTACATCGCGGTGGACCATTATTCCAGGCCGGAGATCGCCCGAGCCCTAGAAGTCGAGTCCTCTTTCTCGAAAGTCTTCTCCACCGACTACTACTCCCTGTTCAGATACTCCTCAACCCCCGGCTATCTTGCTCCGGCGAGAAGCGTGCTGGTCGTAGGCGATTCCCGCTACATCCGCGAGACGCTCGAAAGAAGCGCGGAGGACGCCGGTGAACAGATTCTTTTTTCGGAAGGAGAGATCGACAAGCTCCGGGAAGGACGCTATGATACCATCATTTTCCCCGGCGGAACCGCACCAGAAGGATTCGAAAAGGAAGTTAAGCGCAAGGTGAGCGCGGGAGCCAACGCAGTTATCGACCTAGACGGAGCGGGGGTTAAGTCATTCATAGGCGTTAAGGTGCAGCCGGTCAGGTTCAGAGGGCCTTTACCGGTAGTCAACCTGAACGAAGATACTCACGTGGCGGATGCCACGTACATGGAAGGTCCGTGGGATACGGTTGAGTTCGAGGGCCTTGACGAGGTCTGGCTCTCGACGGGTAAGAAGGCACTCGCCGGCGTGAAGCGGATTGGCAAGGGGCGGGTCCTTTTCTTGGGGTTCAATCCCTTCTATCACGCCGCCTACAAAGGTGACGAATGGGAGAAACGGGAGCTCGTAGCGATGTTCCGGCGTCTAGCCGGTGACAAAAACCCCGCCTCTTCTTTTACCTACCGGTTGCTAAAAATTGTTCCGGGATCAAAACTTTTCGAGATCAACGTCGCCGACCCTACTTCAGTTCTCATATCGAGCAGTTGGAGCCCATACTGGAGCGCGTACCTCGACGGCCGCCCGCTTGCACTCAATAAAGCTCAGGACATGCTGGTGGTGGAGGTTCCCAAAGGACGCCATCAATTCTGGCTGAAGTTCAGCAGTTGGTCCGTAGCCAGGTTGATTGGGGTCGCCATTTCCTTGTTGACCTTGATCCTGGCCGGTGCCGGTGCCTTCTTTGTCACCCGGCGCCGTTCCCAAGTGCGGGTGGCAGACGAAGCCCCCGGCTCATTGGAAGTCGGAATTGGAAGAGCATGAAAAAGATTACGGCAACCGCAGAAAGAAAATCCCGCCAAGAACCAGGTATGCCAGCGGAGGTTGGCAAGGTGGAGCGGCCGGAGGTCGGCCGCTTTCTCCCAATCCTCGCCGGAGCGGTGCTTCTTTCACTTTTAACCCTCTTTATACTCTACATTTTTCGGCCCTATCTCCGACCCGGTTTTGCCGGCGGCTACGATACCTTGATTCACTTCTTTAAAGTGGCTCAAATCAAAGAAATGTTCATTCGCTATGGCACCTATATCGATTGGAATGACCAGTGGTATGCGGGATACCACCAATTCCTCTTCTACCCCCCGCTTTTTTATCCCCTTGCTGTCCTGGCCGAACTCTTCATTAACAACCTTGAGATAACAAGCAAGGCGATGGTCGTTGCGGCGGTAGTTTTCAGCGGCTTCTCAGCGTATCTACTTGCCTACAACACCCTGCCGGCAACCGACAGAATTTGGCGGCGCAGCTTGGGAGCTTTTACATCGGCGGTATCATACGCGCTGAGCCCGGCTCTGCTTTCTTTTATTGTCACCAGGGGCAAGTATCCCGACTACTATGCAATAGCCTTCGCCCCTCTTTGCTTCGTCTTATTGGTCCGCTGGCTTAAGTCCGACCGCCGGACCATCCCCCTGGGGTTCGCCCTGGCTCTTTCGATAATGCTCCTCCTCCACATAGATACGGCCGTCACGCTGGCCCTCGCGTCTCTCATCTATTCGGTGCTGTACCTCAAGGCTTCGTTGTGCGAAAAGGCACGCCTCTTCAATCCAGACTACTACCGTCCCATGGCCCTGCTAGGGCTTTCTCTTATTCTCTTTGCCGGTTTGACAGCCTTCTTCTGGCTCCCATACTTGACCCAGATAAAAACGCTCGGAGCATTGGAGCAGCTTTATCCAAGCCGGGCGCCGCTGCCGCTATCCGTCTTTGCCCGCAGCCATCTGATCAACGGCATCTCCCGCTATCCAGGCATGATTGTACTGGTGCTGGCATTGCTTCCGCTGGCCCTTCGAAAGCTCAGACCGGCTGTCTGGACATGGTTCACGCTGATGATCACAGGTTTTGGGCTAAGCCTTATGCCCTATACGCCAATCGCCACAAGCTTACCCTCAGTTAACACGCTCTTTTATAGAAGTGGGATCGTGCTCGCCATTCTCGCGGTGTCGGTGATGGTCGGCATCACGATCTACAGCTTAATCACTTTGAATTGGCGCCAGCGGCTTGATAAGCATTTACCAAAGTGGCTTGCAACAGCCTTAGAAGCATCTCTTCCGACTCTCTTTGTGCTAGCTGTAGTGGTGGTCATTATATTCGACTTCTCTTTTATCAGCGGCAGCGTTAAGACTTCAAAGTGGTTTAAAGGTGAAGTCCATCAAGTAGTTTCTTCCTTAAGTAAAGCGAAACAGATCGATGGAGGGCGCGTCTTAGTTTTAGCATCTCCAATAGCTGAATATACATTTCTACCAGCACTAATCGGCAAGCCGATTGTCAACGGGTATGAAGCTCAAGCGGCCAGAATGTCGGTAGACATAGAAATCATTAAACGGGAGATGGCTAAAGGTGAGAGCGAGTCCTTTGTGCTCACAAAATTAGATCAGCTTAACGTGCAATTCTTGCTTATCGATAGAATTGATTATCACAAACAGTTGGATAGACTACTAGCGACCAAGCGCTTTACCACCATTTTCTCAGGCAATTACTATCGTATCTTGGAGCACCGGCCGCCAGGTTTTGTCCAGCCAGTCAAGCCCATACTAGTCATTGGCTCGAACAGTGCTTATCCGGTCCAGGCACTATCGCCAACCACCGGAATCGGCTTTGTCAAGGGCGGCAATCTCATCGATGATTACTCTTCCGAGGAACTATCGAAGTACCAACTGGTTGTCCTGTATAATTTTGAGGCCCACAACGTCAATGTCGCTCAAGAGACGCTTGAGAAGTATCTAAAGCAGGGTGGGCGACTGATCGTAGCGATGGACGGGAGCTTGTCAAATCTGTTGCCCGACCAAACATTCTTGGGGGTGAAACCCAACACAAACGAATTCGCAAAAAAAAGTAAGGTCAAGGTTACTGCGGGTATGCCGGTGAAATTCTCGACCCTTAACAACCGCGACGGCAGATGGTCCGGTACTTTCTATCGGGGTTTGGATGATGTGTGGTTAACGGTCGAAGGGCAGTATCCTGTTTTGGGGACCCGTCGGATAGGCAAAGGAGAAGCGCTGTTCGTCGGTTACAATCTTTTCTACCACGCGATTTATGAAGATAATCGAACCGAGGCTGAACTGCTGCAAACCGCCGCAAAGCGCCTCCTCCAAAATGATCGGGTAGCTTTACGTTATAGCCGCGTTTCAAGTCGTCCAGGCAAGATTAGTTTTGACGTTGACCCTTCCCAGCCCACTTGGACTATGGTTTCCATGTCTTGGTCGCCCTACTGGGTGGCGTACGTTGATGGAAAAGGGGTGCCGACACGCTCCTATGAGAATCTTCTCGCGCTCTATCTGCCCTCCGGAAAACACCGGGTTGACTTGGTTTATCAACTGACGCCGGTGCACAAGATCGGCCTGGCGATCACAGCATTCGCTCTGCTTTTCCTCCTGCTAACTGGATCGATTAGGCTGAGAAACGAGTGGAGCGACCCATCAGCCCCGATGAGATTAAGCCTGCGCAATAGCTTGCGACGATTACCTTAATAATGCCTTCGGGTAACGCCACTCCGCTCCGCCATGAACAGCTTGTATTATCCCTTATCCTTTGCTGGATAGGAATTTCCCCGGATGTCGCTTCTCTCTATGCAAGCTAACATCACCTCGATAACCTTGACCCCATCGAACGTATTTCTCAAAAATTAATTTCGCAGGAGACCCCGTGAAGAAATATTGGACAAAGTCGATGATGGTATTATCCGTGATTTTTAGCGTGCGCTACTTCGCCTGGAGATTTGGCAAATAGGGGGATTTGCAGCCCAGACGCTGACAGAGGATATACACACGGCCCTAAAGTTGCAGGCAAAGAGCTGGCGGTCGGTCTACTATAATAAGACTATGGCGAGGGGCCTGGCCCCTAATACCTTCAATAGTTTTGCCGTTCAGAGGCTCAGGCGGGGAAAGGGCTCGATGCAGGTTTGGAAAATTGACAATCCCCTAACATTAAAGGGATTGACCATCCCTCTTACAATAGACTGCTTACGTGCGGGCTAGGGAGGCGAATCTCGTGTAGGGCTCTATAAAGGCGAGCTTGAGGCTGCCGACCGGACCGTTGCGGTGCTTCGCGAGAATCAGCTCGGCCGTCCCCCGTTCCTCGGCCGCGTCAGCATCACTTGGATCACCGTAAATATTTCTATGAATAAATACTACCAAATCTGCGTCCTGCTCAATTGCTCCAGATTCACGCAGGTCGGAGAGTTGCGGCTTGGCGTTCTTTCCTCTCTGCTCGACCGCTCTGGAGAGCTGGGAGAGAGCGACGACGGGAACGCTAAGCTCCTTGGCGAGTATCTTCAAGCCTCTCGAGATCTCCGCTATCTCTTGCTGGCGGCTTTCAACCCGTCGATACGACTGCATGAGTTGAAGGTAATCAACGATGATGACGCCCGGCTGGTGCCTGGAGAAGAGGCGGCGGGCTTTTGCGCGCACCTCCAGAATGCCGATGGAAGGCGTATCGTCGATGTATATCGGCGCCTCGGCCAGGCGCCCGACCGCGGCGGAGAGCTTGTTCCAATCATCGTCCCGTAAATGGCCCGTCCGCAACCTATGTGAATCGATCTTTCCTTCAGAGCACATCATCCGCTGGGCCAGTTGCTGCCTGCTCATTTCGAGCGAGAATATGGCGACCGGAACGCTCTCCAGGCCAATATTGGTGGCGACATTTAAGGCGAGCGCCGTCTTGCCCATTGAGGGCCTGGCGGCGATTATGATGAGATCTCCCGCGTGAAGGCCTGCGGTGTAGGCGTCGAGATCCGGGAACCCGGTAGGAACGCCCGTGACGTGCTCCTTATTTTCGTAAAGATGCGCGACCGTATCAAAACCCTCGGCGAGAAGCTCTTTAATGGGAATAAAGCGCTCGCTCATCCGCTTGTTCGCTATAGCGAATATGAGGGCCTCGGCTCGATCGATCGCCGTCTCAACATCCTCAGGGCCCTCATAACCGAGCGCCGCGATCTCGCTCGCCGCCCTGATAAGCGCCCTTAAAGCGGAATTACGCTCAACTATCTTAGCGTAGTAAGGTGCGTTCACGGCCGACGGTACAACCGAGACCAGAGTGTGGATGTACGGTTTGCCCCCCACCTCTTCCAGTTGGCCCTTTGATTTTAAGAGCTCCGCCACGGTGACCGCATCGGCTGGTTCTCCGCGGGCGTACAGATCGACCACGGCCTTAAAAATCAGCCGGTGCCCCTCCGTATAAAAAGCCTCAGGATCAACCGTCTCAACAATATCCGGGATGGTGTCGGGGGAGATAAGCAACGCGCCGAGGAGGGACTGCTCTGCTTCAAGATTATGGGGTGGGAGCTTTTCAAGGCGCTCAAAGGAGAGGCTTTTCTCGCGGGCCACCTAAGCCTCCTCTACGCTGACGCTAAACTTGGCCTCGACGCCCGGGTAGATTCTCGCGACAACCTTGTGCTCCCCCAACTCCCTGATCGGCTCGGGAAGCTCGATCTTCTTACGGTCCACCTTAAGCCCCGCCTGCTCGAGAACGGCGTCCGCGATGTCCTTGGAGGTTATCGAACCGTAAAGATGGCCCTTTTCGCCGGCCTTCGCCTTGAGAGCTATCGTTTTGCTTGAGAGTTGCCTGGCGATCTCTCCTGCTTCCGCCAGCTCCTTCTCCTCCCGCCGCCTGGCCGCGGCCTTTTTCTGCTCCAGATCCTTAAGCGTGCCGGTGGTCGCCTGAGTGGCAAGTCCCCGGGGGATGAGGTAGTTCTGCGCGTAGCCGTCGGAGACGTTGACGATGTCTCCGGCCTTTCCCAAGCCCTTTACCTGCTGCTTTAAGACGACTTTCATGGTTTGCTCCTCAACTTCCCGTCTATGTTTAACTTAACATCTACAGGATGACATTCAAGGGGTTGGGGTAAGATATTTTGCAAACATAGCAATGGTTAAGCAACCTACCGGCCGGGAGATACGAAAAGACTAGTAAAGTGGAGCTTTCGTTCCCGAGCAAACGAACTCCCCGCACTTAGAGGGCTCAAACAGAAGGTAAGAGTTTAAGTAAAAGGGCCGCTTGGCGGCCCTTTACTTTACTTCGGAATCGTGTACGGTAAAAGCGCCATCTCCCGCGCCCGCTTGATGGCGACCGAGAGGTCGCGCTGGTGCTGAGCGCAAGTGCCCGTCACCCGACGAGGGCGAATCTTTCCCCGGTCGCTCATGAAGCGCCGCAGCAGATTGATGTCCTTGTAGTCAATATAGTCGATCTTGTCCTTGCAAAAAGCGCAATACTTGCGTCTTGGTTTACGAATATAATCCGCCATATCTATGCTTTCCCCCTAAAACGGCACCTCTTCTTCGAGAACTTCGGCGCCGGCCGCTTCAAGCTCACCGGGGCCGTCCTCCGAAGCGCGCCCCCCGCCCAAAAACTGGATGCGCTCGGCCACTACCTCGACGACCGACCTCTTCTGGCCGTCCTGCGCCTCCCAGCTCCGCTGCTGGAGCCTGCCCTCTACAAGGATCGGCCGGCCCTTTGCGAGGTACTGGCTGCAGGTCTCCGCCTGCCGGCCCCACGCTATGACGGTAAAGAAGCTCGCTTCGTCAACCCAGTCACCAGCCGCGTTCTTGTAGCGACGGTTGACCGCGAGTCCCAGATTCGCGACGGCGGCGCCGCTCGGCGTATACCTGAGCTCCGGATCGCGCGTCAGGTTCCCCATCAGAAATACCCTATTAAGACTTGCCATTTTCCCCACTCCCGTTTTTCTACTGCTTACCGCGGCGGACGATCGTATGGCGCACAATTTCGTCCGCGATTCTCAGGACCCGGTCGAGCTCCTCGACCGTCGCGTTCTCACCCTTGAAGGCAAGGACGGCGTAGTAGCCATCCGCATGACCATTGATTGGATAGGTTAGCTTACGCTTGCCCCATCGATCTATCTTCTCAACCTTACCCCCATTTTTCTCGATGACGTCGGAGAAGCGGCCTATGACGGCCTCCGTAGCATCCGCTTCGAGCATGGGGTCGATGATGAGCATGGTCTCGTAGTCTCTCATCTTTCACCTCCCTCGGACTGATGGCCCCAGTTGGGCTGGAGCAGGAGTTCCCGTTGAATTCTCTCTAACAAACAGGAGTGAGACTAACGAATTATACCTCACTCACGCTCGCTGAACAAGAATTATCGGCGTCACCTCCCTGAACGTAAATCATGCAACCGCCCTGACGTTAGCAGCGCGGTTTTAGGACGGTCGTGACCAAAACACGCTTCTGTGCTTTTGTTCTACGCCTAGGTCCTGTTTCCCTTCTACCAAGCGAAATTTTTTCAAGTTTTTCGCTGGATGTCTTGAAAGTTGTTTGTAAATCTATCGAGGCCCGACTTCACGAACCCTTCCAGCTTATCCTCTTACATGACCCCATCAGAGGGCAAACTTAAAGAGGATGACGTCGCCGTCTTTAACCGCGTACTCCTTCCCTTCGACCATGAGGTGCCCGTGCTCTCGGGCGGCTGAGAAGGAGCCGTCCTCGACCAAGTCATTCCAGGGAACGACGTCCGCTCTGATAAAGCCACGCTCCATATCCGTGTGGATCCTGCCGGCGGCGGTCGGCGCCCTGGTGCCGGCCTTCACGGGCCAGGCACGGCATTCGCCGGATTCAATCGTGAAAAAGGTGATGAGATCGAGGAGGCGATATGATGCCCTAACCAGATTATCGAGCCCCCGTTCTTTTAGGCCAACCGCCGCCATGAACTCCTTCGCCTCCTCGTCGTTCAGCTCGGCGAGCTCCGCCTCGAGCTTAGCGGCGATGACCACCATCCCCGCTCCGTTCGCTTTGGCGACCGCCGCCACCTTGGAGACGGTGGGGGTTGGTCCGAGAGGGGCCGAAATCTCGTCTTCGGAGACGTTCGCGATGTAGACGACCGGCTTATCGGTCAGGAGGCCGATCCCCGCGAGCGCCCTTTTCTCATCTTGTCCGAAGCCGGCATGCCTCACCGGTTCACCCCTCTCCAGAAGGTCCCGGGCCCGTGAGAGCGCCTCAGCTCTCATCCTCGCTTCTTTATCTCTCGACTCCGCCTGCTTCTTGGCTTTCTCGAGCGCCGACCCAACAACCTTGAGGTCGGCCAGGGCAAGCTCGATCTCGACGATCTCTATATCTCGCGCGGGATCGAGGCTCCCTTCAACATGGCCCACACGAGTCGAGAGATAAAGAAGTACGACATGCGCGATCGCATCGACCTCCCGAATGTAACCGAGAAACTGGTTGCCGAGGCCTTCCCCCCTGGACGCACCCCGAACTAGGCCCGCTATATCGACAAACTTAATGACCGCCGGGACGACCCGTTTGGATTGAACCACTTCAGAGATTCGCTTAAGGCGTTCGTCTGGCACTTCGGCCACGCCGACGTTGGAACCGATAGTCGTGAACGGGTAGAGGGCGACCTCGGCGTTGGTTCTGGAAAGAGCGTTGAAAAGGGTGGTCTTCCCGGCGTTGGGAAGCCCTACTATGCCGACCTCCACGAGCACTCTACTCCTCTCGGGATTCGTTTCCTGCCGACCCACCGCCTTGTAAGCTACCGCTGTCTTGAGGCTCCGAGCGGTATAGATACCCTCGAAAGCGCCGGTCAAAATCGTACCGGAGAAGTCTCACGCGTCTCCCGCATTTCGTACACTTGAGACCGATATCCATCCCCGTCTTGACGACCTCCCACTCGTTGGCGCCGCAGGGGTGGGGCTTCTTTAGCTTAACGACGTCGCCGATTTTTACCGGCACTATGTCGACCATTTTATTTTTTAATTATACTCCCTGACTGGACGTTTGTCTGTTTGGCGGGAGCGTTGAAAAGCCAAAAACCAGAGGTTGCCTTATAAACAAAGGGCAAATAATATTAGGTAAACCGCGAGGGGGAATGATTATGAGCAGAGCCGTCGTCACCGTCGTGGGCGAGGACCGGGTTGGCATAGTTGCGCGTGTTTCAAGTGCGCTCGCAGAAAACGGCGTCAACATCGAGGATATCTCCCAGACGATTATGCAGGATCTTTTCACCATGATGATGCTCGTTACGGTCGACGAATCGCGAATTCCCATCGGCGATCTACAGAAAAGACTGGCCCAGGTCGGAGGGAAGATGGGCGTTCACATAACCGTGCAGCATGAAGATCTCTTTCGCTTCATGCACCGGATCTAGTACCTTGGTACCGTAGTGCCTTGGTATCATGGTAGATAGTTGAGCGATGTATCGTGCTTCAAGTGCACGCAAGTTATATGATTGCTGCATCGAAGTAATAAATATCGGTCTTCTGCTGAATGGTCTAGTTGGTGCACCTAAGATGGGTTATGCACAAAACTTTCTACCAAGGTACCAAGAGACCAAGATACTAGGGGACTAGGAATGTTCATAAACCCCGAGGAGATTCTCGAAACCATCGAGATGATCGAGGAGCAGGCCCTCGACATCAGGACGATCACCCTGGGCGTATCGCTCAGAAGCTGTGCGGATCCGGATGGGAAGCGCCTCTGCCAAAAGATATACGACCGGGTGACGAGCGCCGCCAGGAAGTTGGTGCCGGTTGCCGATGGCTTGAGCGCCAAGTACGGCATCCCGATCGTTAACAAACGGGTGGCGGTGACGGCCATCGCCGAGGTCGCTGAGGCGAGCGATCTATCGGACTACTTGCCGGTAGCCAGAGCCCTTGATGAGGCGGCGGCGGCTACCGGAGTGGATTTCATCGGCGGTTTCTCGGCGCTCGTCCATAAAGGAATTACGCCGGGGGACGAGCGCCTCATCTCATCGATTCCGCGCTCGCTTGCCCAAACGAAGAAAGTCTGCTCGAGCGTTAATGTCGCAACCTCGAAAGCGGGCGTCAACATGGACGCAATCCTTAGAATGGCGTCGGTCGTTAAGAAAACCGCTGAGCTCACGTCCGAGAATGATGGCGTCGGCTGCGCCAAGCTCGTCATCTTCGCTAATATCCCCGAAGACAACCCCTTCATGGCGGGCGCCTACCATGGGAGCGGCCAACCCGATATCGCCGTCAACGTTGGGATCTCCGGTCCCGGGGTGGTGCGCGCGGTCGTCGAGCGCTACCGAGAGGCGGATCTTACCCAGTTGTCCGAGATAATCAAGAAGAGCTCGTTCAAGATAACGAGGGTTGGAGAGCTCATCGGTCGGGAGGCGGCCAGGCTCTTGGGGGCCGAGATGGGCGCGATAGACCTGTCGCTGGCGCCGACGCCCACGCCGGGCGATTCCGTGGCAGGAATTCTTGAGGCCATGGGCCTTGAAAAAACGGGCGCCCCTGGGACGACGGCGGCGCTGGCCCTCCTGAACGACGCGGTCAAAAAAGGTGGGGCGATGGCCACCTCCTCAACCGGCGGCCTTTCAGGGGCTTTCATTCCCATCTCCGAGGACTTGGGCATGATAGACGCGGTCGAGTCGGGAGCGTTGTCTCTGGAGAAGTTGGAGGCCATGACGGCCGTCTGCTCGGTTGGGCTGGATATGATTATCATCCCTGGAGAGACGCGCGTGGAGACGATCGCCGGTATAATCGCGGACGAGATGGCGATCGCCGTGGTCAACCGTAAATGTGCTGGAGTTCGCTTGATTCCGACGCCCAATAAGAGCGAAGGTGAGCTGGCTCACTTCGGCGATCTTCTGGGTTTTGGACCCGTCATCAAGGTAAATTCTTTTAGCTGTTCCAATTTCGTCACGCGGGGCGGGAGGATACCGCCACCCCTCACGAGCCTTAACAACTAGGCTGAGCGCTTAATCCTGGAAGCAATAGTCTGAATCGTATCCTGAGCGCGCGAACCGACCCGCGCCACCTCTTTTGCTGCGTTGGAAGCGGACTGCTGAATTTCGTCGCTCGCCCGGTTTATCGATTGAGCGATCCTATCGCGCGTCTCGCTACCCCTGCGCGGCGCAAAGAGCATACCGATTATGAGGCCCATCGCCAAACTCGACAAGCCGACGGTCAAAGCCAAGAGAGCATTTCTAAGGGCGTCGGAGTCTGCTTTTGACGCCGCTTCCTGAACCAGCTTTAGCGACCTTTCCGGGAGGCCCTTTAGCTGAGCCATTTTCCAACCTCCTTTTAGAAGAGTGCTTATTGATTTCCCGCTTTGAGGGGGGAGTAAACGGGTCCCGGAGAGCTAATAAATCTGGAGGTTGTCAAGGGTTTCTTGAAAGGAATTCCAGAAGCTCCACACAGCGCTTTACGTTCCACCGAAGAAGACCGACGCCGATGTCGCTTGCGGCAGAGACCGCCAGAACCAGTCCCTGTGCCGCCGGAGCTACAAAGATTATGGCTTCCGTCGTCTCGAAGGTGACAAAAGAAAGTCTTCCTGAACCAAGACGCTCACCCATTTCGCGGCATGAGCGAAGCAATTCAGGTATGCGGGCGGCCAGAGCACCGGGATCGCCTCTTCCAGCGGAAGCGATCGGTAGGCCGTCGCCGCTTAATATGACGGCCGTAACATCGCCAAGCTCGTCTGCGATATGCTCGACAATCTCGGTCAGACCCTGGGCTTCAGTCGCGAGGTCGTTGTCGAGGACGGCTCCCCCGCTGCTCGCCCCGTCCGAAAGAGACTCTTCCGCGTTGAGGACCGCCGTTTCAACCCCGACCGTTGTCTTCGCTACCGATGCTCTCTCTTTACCGTGGGTTCCAAGGAGAACGCCTGGGGTTTCAGCCCGATCAATAAGAGACTCCAAGATGGTCTTGTGCTCGTTAACCGCTTGCTTACGAGACTTGCCTTTCCCGGGCGCCTCTTTCTCCTCGGGCGATTCTTTTCTTTCCTTCCAATCATCGCCCTTCAGAAAGGATGCGATCAGTTCCGCAAAGTCCTTCTCATTCATCGACATAGTTTTAGCCTTCAGATATTGAGCCTTTGGTCGTCTATCTTATCACACGCTCAAGGATGCTGCATATTGTCGTCGACAAAATGCAGGCTTTTAGAGAGAAGCGCGCGCTCCTATGCTTCTCGATGAGTATTAGCCTGAGACCGCTAGGTAATCGAGGGGGAAATTAATAGCGCTTGGCGCTTTTTACGGGTTTGCCCACCGGACCTTTTGGCGACTTCGAATTGACGATTTCGACATTGGTCGCCTTGTTGCCCTTGAGGCTCTGGACGATGTCGAAACGTACCTTCTGCCCCTCGCGGAGCAATGCGCTTTCTCCCTGGATAGCTGAGAAGTGGACGAAGATGTCGTCACCACCTGGTTGAGCGATAAAGCCAAAACCTCGTGAATCGTCGAACCATTTGACGGTGCCCTCGGCCAAGAGTATTCACCTCCTTGAAACAACCGCGGCCGGGTCAAAATTCGCTCATTAAAGAGAGTGGGAGCCTAGAAGGCTCGCGCCTTAAAGAGGGACTGTTCTGCGAAGCAGATTCAAGCGTTCCCAAGTCCCTTTGATTATCTACCATTTTTGCTTAAAAGTAAAACATCCCGTACAGGGTTAAAAAAGGATTATGAACTCTGAATCCTATGCGCTGGACTCGGAATCGGTAGCGCGTATGTCCAGTATCCGGAATCTAGCGTCCAGCGTCTGCTATTTATCCCAACCCTCCCCTGATGCTTCCCAGACGCACTATCCAATCTCGAACGAGCTTTCCTTCAACCGACTCGTCCGTAATCAACTGCTCGGCCGTCCCAATTCCTGAAATCTCCTTGAGCATCGGTCTCATCGTCTCAAGAATCGTGTGGTAGAGCCTGTCCTCCTTCTTTTCAACGCCGGGAGTAATTCCCAGATGCTCGCCTATTAAGCGCAGGTCTTCCTCAACCTCGAAAAGCACCTCTTCGGGAATGAAGTCTGCGGCCGTCTCCAGCCTGACAAACCTCAAGGCGAAGGTCAGACTATCTTTAAGCCCTCTGTATTCGGCAACCAGGCTCTTGAGCGACTCTTCTCCAAATCGCTCGACAAGCTCGTCGACTCCCCGTCCCGTCCCGATGATCTCGGGGGGCAAGCCTATCGAATAGAGGGCCGCCGCATACGATATCGCCCTGGGGAGCTCGGCGCTTTCCGGCACCGCTATTCCGCGCAATTCGGCCGCGAGGTCGGGTTGCGAGACAAGATCGGCCATGATTGCAGGGCGGGGTAAATCTCGCGCGTAGCCGGACTCTCCCTTGCGGGCCAGTCGATCCCTCTGGCGAGGGATGATGTCGGACAGCCTGGAGGCCACATCCGTCAATCTGTAGAATGTCTGGAGGTAGTGCTTCGAGAATACTCCTATAACGTCGAGGTAAAACTGCCTCGAGTGAACGGCCAGCGGCTTGAGGGTGGAAAGCCTCTTCTTGAGCTCGGCGGCAAGCCGCCTGGTCTCTTCAGCCCCCCGGTCGTACCTCATAGCCGATTGAATGGTTACCGTTCGAACGCCTGAATAATCGACCATGGTGTTGTCGAGGTTTTCCAGGCTCAGGCGACCTCGGAAAGGCAGCGTTCCTCCACCTAAAATAGGAGCGACTTCTATGCCGTCTCGGGAGGAGAGCTCGTAGCCATCGGCAATGCCGAGCTTAACCGCCATGGTCGCCGGGACAAGGCCGTACGAGAGGGCCATGTCGGAGAGGCCCAACATATACCGGATCCTGGCCGGTTTGACCCCCAGCTCGGTCGAGGCGGCGATATACGCCTTGAGCTCATCGTAGACGCCAAGAATCTGCGGGGCCGTTTCGAAGAGGGGTATGAGCATGATGATGCTCGGGTCGGGCGAGAGGCCAAACTCCTTGTGGGCGAGGGCGATGACGTCGTTTACCCTCTCCCTGACGGAGATCAGTTCCTCCGAGCTTCGGGTCATCGGGAGGATGACTTCGCGTACAGCGTAAAGCCCATTTCTCTTAAACGCCCGGTAGTTCGACTCAACGACCGACATTAAAGCCATGAGCTGGCGAAAGACGCCCTCCTCCTCGCCTGAGGGTATTCGGGGCGTCACCAGGACGTCGCGCCCGGCCGCCAAAGCATGCGCCGCCAGATCGACCACAATCTGGGAGGTCTGCTGGTAAGGGGTGAGCTTCCCCTCGAAATCGATCATTACCTCCTCAAGCCCCAGGCCGTCGGGAGGAGGGAGAAGCGCCTCGACGGCCTCCTGCGGCTCTTCCTGAATGGAGACATAGCGCGAGGCGGAATCGGGATGCTGCGTCATCATCGTTGCCGGAATGCGCGGAAGGTCCATATGCTATCCTCATAAGTAAAAAGCTTGAATGCTTGTAGATCAAGATGGCAGCGGGTGCTTTTCCAAAGACGGCACGCCATGGGCGTGCTCCTACGCGGCCAGGCCCTTAATCGCTTCGTCCCGGCTGCGAAAGACCCGTACCCAGGGGCGGTCGGTCAACCTTGTTTTCCTGACCGCGCGCTCCATCTCGTCGCCTGAGACGACCAACGCAAGCCTACCGCCATGCCCGAGCTCGGAGTGCGCCGCCTGCGCTACCACCTCGATGAGTTCGTTGTTCGTCTCGGTAACGGCGGTCAAATCAACGATCATGTCCGCCGGATTCTGCTCCGCGGCAAGTTTTAGCGCTTCGACAGCCTCGCCCTTAGTGCTTGGCTTGAGCTCGCCGGCAATCTCGACGACCGGCATCCTACCGCCGGTGACCTTTACACGAAGCACGGAACCCCCAATCAATCAGCTCATCACTTTATCCCCATCATCGAGCGACAACTCTCTCTCGTTTGGGGGTTCGGCTAACTTTCCCGGTAAGAAGAATTAATTAATAGTACGGGGCGTTATTTGCTACTTGCGCTTACCTTACCGGCGCAAAGAAAATGGGCCCGGCTTGGTAGCGTTACCATCCCCATGGGGGGATTCGCCTGTGAATCTCGCGCTTAAGCGAGCTCCATCCCTATCCGTAACTCATACCTGAAGGCTGGGCCCAAACTTTGTGAGCTTGTGAAGTTCCTGCTCTTACTATACTCTTACTTGCCGGATAATGCAACTTTTTTCTCCCTAACGCCGCTCTGTATAGCAATCGTAAGAACCTCATCCATGCTCTCGACAAAATGGAAGGCCATCTCTTCCTTAACCTCATCGGGCACCTGGTCGAGGTCCCGCTCATTCTCCCCGGGCAGTACTATCTCCTTGAGACCGGCGCGATGTGCGGCGAGCGCTTTCTCCTTGACTCCGCCAATGGGCAAGACATGACCCCTGATCGTTATCTCACCCGTCATGCCGACGCTTCTCCTAGCCGGCCGACCGCTCAGAATAGAGACGAGCGCCGTTGCCATCGTTATCCCGGCGGAGGGTCCGTCTTTCGGTATGGCGCCCGAAGGGACATGGATATGGATGTCGTATTTTGAGTAGAAATCCTCATCTATTCCCAGCTCACCCGCTCTCTTTCTCACATAAGAGACGGCGGCCTTTGCCGACTCCCGCATAACTTCCCCCAGGTGACCGGTGAGGATGAGGTCGCCCTTGCCGGGGAGAGCCTCTGCTTCAACCGCCAGTACGTCCCCGCCCGATTCCGTCCAGGCCAGCCCGGTGGCCGTGCCGATCTCATCCTTCTGACCGGCCAGTCCGAATTTGTACTTCCTCGGTCCAAGATAGGCGGGAACGTCATCGGGGGTCAGTTTGACCTTCTTTACTTCGCCTTCGACGACCTTCCTCGCTACCTGGCGGCAGACCGAGGCGATCTTGCGCTCAAGTTCTCGGACGCCTGCTTCCCGGGTATGCTCCCTGATTATCATCCTGAGAGCCCCGTCCTCTATTGAGAGACGCCGGGAAGACAATCCGTGGGCCTTAAGTTGTTTAGGTATCAGGTGATCCTTGGCTATGTGTACCTTCTCCTCCTCGGTGTACCCAGAAAAGTGGATGACCTCCATCCGGTCTCGAAGGGCGGGAGGGATAGTGTCGAGAAGGTTGGCGGTCGTGATAAAGAATGTATCGGAAAGGTCGAAAGGGACCTCCAGGTAGTGATCTCGAAAGGCGTTGTTCTGCTCGGGATCGAGAACCTCCAGCAGGGCGGCCGTCGGGTCGCCGCGGAAATCGGCCCCCACCTTATCGATCTCGTCCATCATAAAGACGGGATTATTAACTTTTACCTGGCTCACCGCCTGGATGATGCGGCCGGGCAGCGCACCGACGTAGGTGCGGCGGTGTCCCCTGATCTCCGCTTCATCGTGGACGCCACCGAGAGAGATCCGCACAAACTCCCTGCCCAACGAGCGCGCAATCGACCGGCCAATCGATGTCTTTCCCACTCCAGGGGGACCGACAAAGCAGAGAATGGGCCCTTTGAGCTTCTTCGTCAGCTTATGCACCGCGAGGTACTCGAGAATGCGCTTTTTCACCTGCTCCAGCGCAAAGTGGTCCTCGTCAAGTATCTTCGCCGCCTCAGAAAGATCGATCTTCTCCCGGCTCCGCTTGGCCCAGGGCAGGTTAACCAACCAATCGAGATAGGTGCGGATGACCGAGACCTCCGCGGCGGCCGACGGCATTTTCGAGAACCGGTCGAGCTCTTTCAGGGCCTTCTCTCCAACCTCTTTAGGCATTTTAGCCGCGGCAATCTTCTCCCTCAGCTCCTCGACCTCCGCCGCCTGCTCATCCATGACTCCAAGCTCCTGCTGGATAGCTTTGAGCTGTTCGCGCAAGAAATACTCTTTCTGTGTCTTCGAAAGCTGGTCTCGAACTCGATTCTGGATGCGGCTTCCTATCTCAAGAATCTCCAGCTCCCTTGAGAGAAAAGTCGAGACCCTTACCAGACGATCTTTCGGGTCGATCGCCTCCAATACTTCCTGCTTCTCGTCGGTCTTAAGGTTGAGGTGAAAAGCGACGAAGTCGGCCAGGCGCCCCGGCTCTTCGATATTGGTCGCCGCCAGCAGGACTTCTTGAGGGACGGGCTTGCCGAAAGCCGCCGCCTGTTCAAATTGCGCTGCAAGGTTCCTCATCAGCGCCTCGACCTCGACCGTGCCGGCCTCGCTCTCTTCAAGGACCTTTACCTTGACCCTGAAATAGGGCTCCGTCTGTGTAAACTCGACTATCTGAATTCGCGATAATCCCTCTACAAGAGCCTTCGCGGTTCCATCCGGTATTTTCAGCTCTTGCATGATGATCGCGGCGGTGCCGACCGAGTAGAGCTCTCCCACGGCCGGTTCCTGAATCTCCGCTTCGCGCTGGGTGATAAGCGCCACGATGTGCTCTTCTTTCATGGCCGCCTCAAGCGCTCCAACCGAGCGATCCCGACCGACAAAAAGGGGAACGACCAGGTTGGGGAAGATAATCATGTCCCTGAGCGGTATGAGCGGTAGCTCATCCGGTATAACGATATCTTCTTTTAAGTCTTCTCGCATTTAGTCTCAACCCCTACCACTTACTTCTCTAAACCGGCGTGAACTCCTGCAAGATGAAGCCTCGCCGTCCGCTTCTAACGGAATGCCGCCAAGAATAGCGGCCCTTTAAAGGTTACAATTAGAAACGACGGCTGTCGAGAGTCGCCGTGGAAAGCTCCGTCGCTTCCCTTTACCGCTTTGCGGTATCGCGGAGAGCCCGCGGGGTCCCTTACGGGCACCGTCTCAAGAATCTACCGTTGGAACCGATAATTATTAGAGATTTCCGGAGGTCTACATGAGCGGCCCTCTATCGATGGTGGTAAAAGCGGCTGTAATCTTCGCGGTCTTGGGCGTCGTTGTCTACGATATTTCGGCTATTTTGATGACCCGCTACGGCGCCGGAGAGATCGCGCAGGCCGTGGCGGACGCCGCGGCCACGACCTGGCGCTCGTCGGGTCGGGACCAAGACGTCACCGTTCAGACGGCGATGAAAGTCGCCGAGCAGAAGGGCGCCAAGCTCATAGGCTTTACGGTTAAAGAAAAAGATATCCTCGTGGAGATCAAGGTAGACCCAAGACGGACGGTCGTCGCCCACTACATCTCCCAGATCGACCAGTATGGGAACGGTGAGGCGGTCGCAAGCTCCTACATTGAATGGTAAATGTGCCCTTGCCCCCTAATCACCGGCAGACCGCTTTCCATCCGATATTCAAAGGCGATTCTCGCTTCTTAAAGAGCAAGAACGACGGTAGCTCTGCCGGCCGTCACCAGTGCTTCGAATCGACAGTTAAAAAGGTTTATAATACACCCATGCAAAAAGCAGCAGGAGGGCGTAGACACCGCGATATTTTCGTGCTGGACACGAACGTTTTGCTCTACAACCCGAAAGCGATCTTCGCTTTTCCAGGAGCGGACGTCATCATACCCGATCAGGTTCTTGCCGAGCTAGACCGGCTTAAGACCACCCGGGCCGACAAGGAGCTCCGATTCCGGGGGCGGGAATTCTCCCGCATCCTCTTCGATCTCTCGGAATCTGGGAAGCTGACGGAGGGCGTCAAGTTTGGCGAGGACTCCCGTTTGAGGGTCGTCATATTCGACCCGCATAAAGTGCCCGAGAGCCTCTCCGGCAAGAATACAGACGACCGCATCCTCGGTATAGTCTACCAGTTGCAGAAGGAGAAGCCGGGTCGCGGGGTAACGATCGTCACCAATGACCTGAATATGTTGGTCAAAGCCCAGATGCTCGATATCCCGGTCACGCACTCGGGTGAGGAGTTCGCTTACGGCCGACTCAAGCGAAGTTTCGTCTGGTTGAATACGCAGAAAAAAGCTCTCTCCGCTATCGCGGTCATACTTGTGCTCGCCACGGCCATAGTCTTTTCTCAAAATATCTACGATACGGCGGCGCGGAACCAGACTCAGACGCCCGCAAGGGTCCGTGCTCAGCTTCAGCAGATTCAAGCTCAGGAGCAACAGCTTAAGGCTCAGGAGAACGGCTACCAGATGATCCTGGATAGGAATCCGAAGGATCTCCAGTCGCTCATCGGCCTCGGCAACGTCAACTTTGACCGCGGTGAAGTTTACCAGGATCCAAAGTATTATCAAAAAGCGGTCGATTACTACCTAAAAGCGCTCGAGATCGACCCGAAGAACGTAAACGCTAGGTTGTACATGGGAATCGAATACTACAAGCTGGCCATGTTCGACATAGCGCTGGGAGAGTTCAAAAAAATTATCTCCTATCAGCCGAATAACGAGCTGGCCCACTTCTACGCGGGGTCGATACTGATGCAAAAAAGCGATTATAAGGGAGCGCTCCCCCACTTGAAGAAGTACCAGGAGATAGCTCCAAACGGAAGTGCAGCCGGGCAGGTGGCCCACTTCCTTGAACAGATACCGAAAGAGCTATTAAAACAGTAAACGAAAGGCGTATAATGACGAATCACGATCTCTTGATTATCGGTGGAGGGCCGGCCGGGCTCGCGGCGGGCCTTTACGCGGCCAGGGCGCGGCTTTCCGTCCTTCTCATCGAAAAGGAGATGGTCGGGGGGCAGATGGCGACGACAGAGCTGATCGAGAATTATCCTGGCTTTTCCGAGGGTTCGTCCGGCGTTGAACTGGCTGAAAAGATGAGGGAGCAAGCCGAGCGATTCGGCCTCAGAATTGAGCTGGACGAGGTGATGTCCGTCGATTTCACGCGTCCAGAAATGGCTGTCACGCTGGGGGACGGCGAGCGGACGGGACGAGCCGCGATAATCGCGACGGGACGTCGACCCCAACTCCTTGGTGTTCCCGGGGAGATCGAGTTGAGGGGTAGGGGCGTATCCTACTGCGCGACTTGCGACGGCCCTTTCTTCCGGGATAAGCGGATAGTGGTCGTCGGAGGAGGCAATTCGGCCATCGAAGAGGCGCTCTACCTATCCCGCTTTGCCTCCGAGGTCGTGGTCGTCCACCGGCGCGATAAGCTACGCGCCGACCGTGTCCTTCAAGAAAGGTCGTTCAACAACAAGAAGATGCGCTTCGTCTGGGATTCCGTCGTAACCTCCATCGAGGGCGACGGAAAGGTCGAGGCGCTCGCGGTAAGGAACGTCAAGACGGGAAAGACCGCGTCGATAGCGACGGATGGCGTCTTTGTCTACGTCGGCAATCTGCCGAATACCGAGGTTTTTAAGGATGAGATCGAGCTCGATGAGCGGGGCTACGTGATCGTCGACCCGGAGCTCGCGACATCCGCGAGGGGCGTCTTTGCCGCCGGCGACGTTCGCGTCGGGCCGGCCAAGCAGGTGGCGACGGCGGTCGGCGACGGGGCGCTGGCGGTGATCTCCGCCGAGCGCTATCTTGAGAATGTCTAATAACCGCGAGCCCGGGTAAAGGGGCCAGCGGCTCGGAAGTTACGTTTCAGGAGCGGTAACCGAGGGGGTAAAGTGAGCGAAAACGTTTTTGAAGTAAGCGATGGTGACTTCGAGGCGAAAGTCATTAAATCAAGCAAACCGGCGCTAGTCGACTTTTGGGCTCCCTGGTGCGGCCCCTGCCGCGTCGCCTCGCCAGTCGTCGAGCAGGTAGCCTCCGAGCATCATGACAAAATGCTCTTCGCGAAGCTAAACGTGGACGAAAATCCAAAGACGGCGGCCGAATTCGAGGTTCTCTCTATTCCAACTTTTATACTCTTTGAAAAGGGCAAGCCGGTCAAGAGATTCGTTGGAGCCATGCCGAAAGACCGGTTCGTCGCCGAGCTTAAAACATGGCTTGGGTAGATGCGTCATGAAGGTACTTGTTATCGACGGCATGGGCGGGTCGATCGGCTCGCAGATCGTCTCCCGACTCCGGGAAGCCCTGCCGGAAGAGACGGAGATAGAGGTGCTCGGCACGAACGCCGTGGCGACGGCGAATATGATGAAGGCGGGAGCCAACCGGGGCGCTTCCGGGGAGAACGCATTCCGGGTAACCGCACCCGGAGCCGATCTGATCATCGGCCCAGTCGGCATCAGCATCCCCGATTCATTCATGGGCGAGCTCTCCCCGGCAATGGCCGAGGCCGTTTCGCTCTCCCCGGCCAAGAAGCTTCTCTTGCCGCTAACTCAACCGGGCATTGAGATCGTCGGGGCGAAGGGCCAGCCGCTGCCCCACCTGCTGGACGAGGCCGTCGAACTAATCAAATTGACCCTTGGCATAGAGGAGGTGAAGGAGCGTGTGTGAGGCGAACGTCTACATGGAAAAAGACGGCGAGCTTGAAGTTCTGATGGAGAACGTGGCTTCAATAACGCCGCTCGAGGATCGCCTCCTCCTTGTCGACCTCTTCGGCGAACAGAAGAGAGTGAAAGCCGAGCTTAAAGAGTTGAGGCTCCTCGACCATAAAGTCATTCTGGCCCCGACTGAGGCCCCGACTGAGTAGTTGCCCGACGGCGAGGAGTCTGCTAAAATAAGAGAAATTCCAAAGGCCGTGACTACGCGGCAAAAGCCACGAAGGCTGCGAGCGGAAATCCGCTTACCTCGTGGTTTTCTTTTTTGATGGGAGGTGCGATGCAGATGTGCTCGACGGGAATCAACACGGCCGATTATAAGCTGGTCCTGCACCAGCAGGAGGAGCTCGCCAAGCACCTAGCCAAGAACCTGAAGCAATGGTCCGACCTGGCGACCATGATGGGTCAGGCGGAGTTGGGCGAGAGGATCTCCGAGGCCTCAACAAAAGCGACCGAAGCTGCCGAGTCGATCCACGGAGCCGCCCACGAGATCGATCATCTACACGATGACGACCACGATCACGGCGTAACGGTCACGAAGGTGTAAGCAAGTTTCTTGAATAGCCGTGTGAAGCGGCTTAAGTCCTCGAAGGGCTACCGGCTCGATCCTTTTAAGGAGGCATAAATGCATATTCCGGATGGCTACCTCGGTCCGCAGACCTACGGTACGCTCTACGCGGCGATGACGCCGATCTGGATCATTGCCGCCCGCAAGGTTAAAGCGACGCTCAAGTCGAGACAAGTCCCATTATTGGCGCTGGGAGCCGCCCTCGCCTTCGTCATCCAGATGTTCAACGTCCCCGTAGTCGGGGGCTCGACGGGTCACGCGGTCGGCGCCACCGTCATCGCCATCGTCCTGGGGCCATGGGCGGCGATCATCGCGACATCGCTCACCCTGACCATCCAGGCTCTTCTTTTCGGCGACGGCGGCATCACCCTGATCGGGGCGAACTCGTTCAACATGGCTTTTCTCGTGCCCTTCGTCGGCTACTATACCTACCGGCTTATCGCCGGAGATCAACCATCCGAAAGGCGCAGGGTTATAGCGGCCGGCATCGCAGGTTATCTATCCATTAACGCCGGCGCCGTTTCGGCGGGGATCATGCTCGGAATTCAGCCCCTCATCGCCCACGGAGCCGACGGCCGCCCCCTCTACGCTCCATATTCTCTCTCGGTGGCCGTACCCATCATGGCAGTGGAGCACCTGCTTTTCTTCGGCTTTGTCGAGGCACTCGCCACCGCCCTCATAGTAGGCTACCTGGCGCGCATGGACAGGTCGCTCGTGGAAATGCGCCCGGCCGCAAAACCACTCAGATGGCTGTGGACGGCTATCGGGGTCCTCGTGCTCTTGACCCCTCTCGGAGCGCTGGCTCCCGGGACAGCCTGGGGCGAGTGGAGCGCCGCAGAGCTTAAGAAAATGCTCGGCTTCGTCCCGGCGGGCCTCGCGCGCCTCGAGGGATCTTGGGGGGCGCTGATGTCCGGCTACTCGACTCCGGGAATCGGTAGCCCCCTCATCGGCTACCTCGTGGCCGCGGCCGTCGGCACGGCCATCGTGATCGCCATAGCCTGGCTGCTTGGCAGAGCGCTCTCCAAGAAGGATGAGCGAAATGCACGGGAGGGATGATTGAATGGGCGGCCGCAAGCCCCGGTTCTCCGCCCTTTGGACATCCGGCAAAGACTTCTTCTGCCATTGCTGCTCCACGGGCTTCCGGCGCTCTTCCTCTTTCGCCCGTAAAGCGGCTGATGGCATCGGCAAGGCCGTGGCGGACGTTCTGGCCGACGACGAGGTGGCCGCGCGGGATGGCGCTCTCCAAAAAGTTGATCCCAGAGTAAAGCTCACGCTCCTCGCCATCCTCGCCGTCACGGCGAGCCTCATTCACTCTCCCGCCCTCCTCGCCATTCTATATGGTATTGGGCTCGTCCTGGCCCGGCTATCCCGAGTGGAGGTCGCCTCGCTCGCGCGGAAGGTCTGGTTTTCCGCGGGCTTCTTCGCGGCCGTCATCGCTTTGCCGGCGACGACGTCATCCATAACGCCCGGGCCGATCTTCGTCGCGCTCGGTCCCATCGCCATCAGCGAGCCTGGAATTCTCGGCGCAACCACCCTCGTGTTGAGAGTGGTTGCCTCGGCCAACTTCGCGCTCCTCATAGCGCTAACGACGCGCTGGCCGGACATCTTAAGAGGGCTCTCGGCCCTCAAGGTTCCGGAGGTCTTCGTCACGACTCTCGGGATGTCGCAGCGGTACGCGATCTCCCTTTTAAGAACGGTTCATCAGCTTCATCTCGCCAAAGAGAGCCGTACGATAGGCCGCTTCCCCGCTTCAGAGGAGCGGCGCTGGGTAGCCGGAAGAATGGCTTTCGTCGTGAAGAAGTCGGTAAAGATGAGCGACGAAGTCTACAATGCGATGCTCTCCCGGGGCTACTCGGGCAGCATCCATGCTCTCTCGCCGCTCAAGGCGGGGGCGCGCGATCTTGCCTGGCTTCTATCGGCCGTCCTTTTGAGCATGGCGCTTATCCTGATAAACTACCGGGTGGTAATCTGATGAATGAAATGCTCAAACTGACCGATGTCGAACACGCATATGCCGGAGGCATCACGGCCCTTTCCCGGATAAACCTCGCCATTCGCCCCGGCGAGCACGTCTCGATCATCGGGGCGAACGGTTCGGGAAAGTCGACGCTCCTGAAGATGATGAACGGCCTTGTCTTCCCATCGAGCGGCGAGGTCACCGCTTACGAACGTCGGCTCACGGAAGAAGCTCTAGAAGAGCCCGCATTTCGCCGCGAGTTCCGGTCGCGAGTCGGCTTCGTATTTCAAGACGCCGACGTCCAGCTCTTCTGCCCGAGCGTCTTCGATGAGCTTACATTCGGACCCCTTCAATTGGAGATACCCGCAGTGGAGATCGAACGTCGAGTCGGTGACGTCGCACGCGCCTTGCGCATCGATGGGCTGCTTGCTCGGGCTCCCTACGGCCTCTCCGGGGGGGAGAAAAAGCGGGTGGCGATAGCGTCGGTCTTGACCATCGAGCCGGAAGTCCTGCTTCTCGACGAGCCGACCAACGCGCTCGACCCTAGGAGCCAGGTCTGGCTATTGAACCTCCTTTTCGAGTTGAAGCGGGAGGGGAAGACCGTGGTGGCTGCGACCCATGACCTATCGATCGTCGAAGATTTCGCCGACCGCGTCGTCGTCCTCTCCGAGGCGCACGAGGTGGTAGCCGACGGCCCTACCCGCGAAGTGCTAGCCGACCGGGAGCTTCTGCTCTCCGTCAACCTGATACACGAACACGCTCACCGTCACGGTGAGGTCATCCACATGCACGAGCACGGCCACGCCACCGGCCTCGACCATGGCCACAAGTAGTCGCCTGGCCGGACATACCCTCGGGTGCTACTCGGGCTGTTCGGCTTTTTCTTCGATCCCCGCGATGTGCTATCCTTTTTATGCGTTGAACTAATTCACAAGCGGAGCGGACGTGACTGAGATCGTGGTGAGGCGGCACGTTCATATCAAAGGCGTCGTCCAAGGGGTGGGTTTTCGTCCCTTCATCTACCAGCTCGCGCGCGAGCACGCCCTTACCGGTTGGGTTTTGAACGACTCCTCGGGCGTGATCGTCGAGGTGGAGGGTTCGCCAGCCGACGTCGAGGCTTTTATCGAAGAAATCCCCTCAAAAGCGCCCCCACTGGCCAGACTTGAATCGCTCGATTTGAGCGAGGTGCCAGCGGACGGCGACATCGCCTTCACGATCAGAAAGAGCCGGGAGGAGGAGGGCGAGTTCGTCCTCGTCTCGCCCGATATCGCCACATGCGACGATTGCGTGGCCGAGCTCTTCGACCCGGCCGACAGGCGCCATCGCTATCCCTTCATCAACTGCACGAACTGCGGCCCCCGCTTCACGATCATCGAGGATATTCCCTACGACCGGCCCAAGACGACAATGAAGAAGTTCCCGATGTGTCCCGACTGCCTTCAAGAGTACGAGGACCCGATGGACCGGCGCTTTCACGCTCAGCCGAACGCCTGCCCGACCTGCGGACCAAGATTGGAGCTCCGCATTCGTGCCCACGACTTGGACCCGGAAAGCATGACCCCGACCGATTTCAAGGCCGTCGAGACGGACGATCCGGTAAAGAAGACAATTGGGCTGCTCGCCGAGGGCAAGATCGTGGCTATCAAGGGGCTGGGCGGTTTCCACCTTGCTTGCGATGCCCGGAATGAGGCGGCCGTCGCCGAGCTTCGCCGGCGGAAGCACCGCTATGGCAAGCCGCTCGCGATCATGGCCGCCGACGTCGATACGGCCAGGAAGTTCTGCCGCGTGAGCGAAGACGAGGCCGGGATTTTAGCGACCCCACAGCGGCCGATAGTGCTACTGGAAACCAAAAAATGAGAC
>JAMCWL010000106.1 GCA_023481285.1 Actinomycetota bacterium
AGAAAGCGTCCGAGATGCTCTCGAGAATACTCTCGACCTGCTTTTTCGACGCATTCAGCGCCTCCTCGGCTCGCCTGCGCTCGGTAATATCTTCCGCGACGACCATAGTGCCGGTGAAGTCGCCCCGGGTGCCGTAAAGCGGCGCGGTCGAGAGGCTTATGTCGATCACCGAGCCATCTTTCCTCCGACGCTGCAGCTCGATGCCGGTCATGGCTTCGAACGGCTCCCTCCTCTCGAGTATCGCGGTCGATTCCCCGGGCCTGACTTCGAAAGCAGCCGAGAAGGGACGGCCGAGCATCTCTTTTTTGCTCCAACCGAAGATGCGCTCGGCGGCCGGGCTCCACATTGTCACCTTGCCCTCGGCATCGAGAGCTATGAGCGCGAGCGGCGAGGCCCGAATAATGGCATTGCGAAATCGCAGGGCTCCGCGCAGGGCTTTCTCAACGCGAGCGCGTTCTACGTTATCGTAACGCTTGCCTTGAGGAGCTGCTTCCATCACTTCCCCGCCGCTAAGGTTCCCATTCTCTTATCAGAAACTACCCAAACAGCCAGCAGGGCGACATTCTCCAGACCGCCCTTTTCGAAAGGTTCCCGTTCTCTTATCAGAAACTACCCAAACGGAGGTCGGTTTCCCTAGGTTGGCGAGCACATGAAAAACCAGGGAGCGCGCGGACCGCTATAACGGCATGCCGCTACGCGGCACCATCAAAGGAATGAAAATAACGTTCCGATGGCCTTGACGTTCGAGAGTTATGGGTATATCATCGAACATGTGTTCGATGATAAAGCGGAGGATTTCTTGATCGATGAAGTAGGAGAACCGATAGACGTCTCGGCGGTCTTCGCGGGCGGCGTAAAACCCGTCGCGTTCCGATGGCGAAACCGGCGCTATATAATCTCCCAGATAACGGGGCGCTACTCCGCGCTGAAGGGAGGATACCGCCGCTACGCCTTCGCCGTCCGGGCCGACACCGACGAAATCTACGAGCTGACCCTAGATACAAGAAGCATGGCCTGGAGGCTGGAAAGAGTACACACCGTAGGCTAGCGCCCTCCACCCGCGCCGCCAGCCGTCGGCAAGCTGCGTGAGCTACCGCAATTTTTATATAACAGACTGTTCGAGGTATTAATTAGAGCACTTAGAAAGCTAAAAGCATGGGAGAGAGCGCATAATCTGAACTAGCACACGGGGGTCGAGCTTTCTAATGGAACGCACAATTGTCCATCTAGATATGGACGCCTATTTCGCCTCAATCGAACAGCGCGACTTCCCCATCTACCGGGGAAAGCCGCTCCTCGTCTGCCATACGGACGACATAGCCTCCAACCGGGGGGTCGTCTCGGCGGCGTCTTACGAGGCGCGCGAATACGGGGTGAAGTCGGCGATGACCGTCGTCGAGGCGAGAAAGCGCTGTCCGAACGGCATCTACGTCCCCGGAAACTACGACCGGTACCTTGAAAACACCAAGCGGTTGATAAAGCTCTGCGGCGAGTACTCGGACGTTGTCGAGGTCTACTCCATCGATGAGATGTTTCTCGACATCACCCGGACGCAGCGCTTCTTCGGCGGCACAGAGAAAACCGTCCTAGCGATCCAGCGCGCGATCGGCAAAACGATCAAACTCTCGGCCTCCGTCGGGGCCGGGCCCAACAAAACGGTCGCCAAAATGGCTTCCGAGCTTGGGAAGCCTGGTGGGCTCGCCGTCATTTCTCTGGAGGACCTGCCGAACGCCTTCGCGCCCCTCCCGGTTACCGATATCCCGGGAATCGGGAGGCAAAACTCGAAACATCTGGCCGTCTTGGGGATCAAGACCATCGGTGAACTGGCCTCCTCCTCCGAAAAACTCCTTCGCAAGAAGTTCGGGGTGATCGGCGCCGCCCTGCGGCGGGCGGCCCTCGGGCTCGACGGTTCGCCCGTACTCCAAAACAGCGGCCGCGTCCCGGTCAAGTCGTTCGGCCACAGCTCGTCCCTGGGCAACGGCACCCAAGACATCGAGCGCCTAAAGAAAGATCTCCTCACGCTCATCGAGGGGGCGACGAGTCGAATGAGGAAGGAGGGGTATCTCGGTAGAACCGCCTGCGTCTACCTCTGCTTCGCCCGCCTTTTCAGCGCGAGCCGTCAGAGAAGCCTCTCCGGCCACACCGATCTGACCGGCGACCTCTATCCCGTCGCCCTAGGCCTCCTCAGCAAAGAGCTCACCAACATAGCGAGATATCCGGTCACCAAGATAGGTTTCTCGGCGACCAATCTTATAGATAAGGACGCGGGCAGACAGCTTTGCATCTACGGCGAGCTCGACGGAAAAGAGGCGGCCTTCACCGCCGCCGCCGACGAGCTGAGAGACAAATATGGAAGCGGCGTTCTGATAAGGGCCTCGACGATGGAGGTCAAAAACCGCTACCGCGCGGTCCCCAAATCGGAGCTCTCGCTTCAGGTCAACCCCATCCCGCCAGGCCGTGCCACAAGGAGGGTTCTGTGATCGATATCTTGACTGGCAACCGATTTGTAACTCCCTAAACAAGAGGGGACGGCTCCCAAAAGTGCTCGAAGTTCTGAAACCTCCCTTCGTGCTCGAAGGGCACGAGCTGCACGTCACCGCCAGCATAGGCATCGCCGCCTACCCGACGGACGGCCTGGGACCGAGAGCCTCTTGAGGAATGCGGACACCGCCATGTAGGGTTGGGTGGCCATCGACGACTTCGGCACCGGCTACTCGTCGCTCAATTACATCAAGCGCTTCCCCATCAATAC
>JAMCWL010000037.1 GCA_023481285.1 Actinomycetota bacterium
CCACTTTTGATCTGCCGCTATCTTTTACGGAGAGGAGCCTTGTTCTTGCCCAATCCCAGTAGGGGGAGTAGAAGACTTGCCTCGGGTATTTGAAGGTGCCGTCCGCGTTCTGCTCGAAGACGAAGACTCCTGTTTGGGTTCCCCCGTAGGTGTAGAAGGCGAAGAGTTCGTCTTTTCCGTCCCCGTTGAAGTCTCCGGAGACCAGTTTGGTGTTATTCCAGTTCCAGTTTGGTGAATAAAAGACTTGCGCCGGCTCGGCGTATGAAGAGCCGGTGGATCTCCATAGCCAGAAGATGGATGTTGCGCCGCCGTAGTTATATAGAGCGACAACGTCACTTTTGCCGTCGCCGTTGAAGTCGCCTGAGACCGTCTTCACCTTTGAGAGATCGAAGTTTCCGGGGGCGCTTTTCCACCAGGGCTCTGCAACGAAGGTCAAGCCCAAAGGATTGGCTCCACCGCCCGCCGTCTTAAAGACCCAGGCCCCGGCGGTTCCCCCGCCATAGTCGTAGAATGCTGTAGCGTCCGACTTACCGTCGGCGTTCACGTCATTTGTAACGCTAGCCAGTGGAGCCGGGGAGACCGGTGGCGACGGCGGTGTCGGCGAGGCCGGTGGCGGTGGCGAGGCCTGCGCGTAGTACGCGTCGATGCCATCGACTATCCCTTGCGCCTCCTGCCGCTGTCCTTGATCGCTCAGAAGGGTGAGCGCTTCGATTGCGTTCGAGAGAAAACCACCCTCGGTGAGAACCGCTGGCATATTCGTGTACAGCAGCACGTAAAAATTCGCTGAGGCCGCCCCCCGGTTATAAGAGCCCAGGGTCCCGGATATGCCGCTCGCAAGCTTTGTTGCAAGCAACTGCCCTTGCGATGAGTTGCCATAATAAAAAGCCTCCGCACCACTAGCGTACGGATTACTAGACCAGTTCTGATGAATGCTCAGGAATATGTCGGCGTTTGCGTTGTTGGCGACGTTCACACGCGCTTGAAGCTCGTCGGCACCCTCGCCCCGTATGCCGTTGCCATTCACATCGGCAAAACGCGCGTTGACGTCCGTGTCGGTCGTTCTGGTCATGACCACCTGGTACCCCTTGGCAAGAAGAAGGGAGCGCACCCGCAAGGCGACATTGAGGTTGATATCCTTTTCGACCGCACTATAGAGGCCTATGGCGCCCGGGTCCGTTCCGCCGTGGCCCGGGTCTATCGCTACAAGCTTGTATGTTCGTCCCAGATTGCTTGCGGCGTTCTTGTAGACGGTCGGTGGGCTAGCCGTCTCCGTGAGGCCGGGCTTAATGTACCCGCTTGCCGGGCGCGCCACAAGCAAGGTCAGCGTTAAAAGGGATGAGAGGAGGAGTGAATGGATGCGTTTTTTCACTGGTCGATACCACCTTGTAATAGAATAATCATTGCTAGGTCAAGTCGGCGACGTTGATCTTATTATGCTAATGCGATTGATTAACCAGTGCCAGTTACTTTGGCGACTACCTCCCTAGTCCAAACTTCTACAGCCTGGCAGAACCTATTCGGGTCGCTCGTTAACTAGAGTTATGGGTATCTGCCTGCGGACCAAAGCCAGCGGCGTTCTCACACAGCTTACCAAGACGTTGCGAGAGTTGCAAATGACCGAATCGTAGAGCGGATTTGGATGGAGACTAAAAAGGTATGCTCCAAAAAGCCAAACAAGGCGACTGGCCTCAAAATGAAGAAACCGAGGCCGATGGAGAGATAAACAAGCGCGTCGGGATGAGCCTTCTCGGAGACAAGAAATAGGTAATCGGCAGGCGGGTCGTCACAGGCATAGAGATTGATCCTGTTTGCGCTCGAATATCACCGAGGCTTCAAGAAAACTACAGACAGCCAGACGCAAAGAACCTAAGAGGTTTTATTCTACCTGAGAAGGGTGCCCCTCTTCTCCCCGTAAAAGCGATACACTTAGAGGAATAAGAGCCAGGAGGTATAGAGCTCCACCCGCAGCCGAACCCAGGCCCATCAAATTGTTTTCCAATACGACGCCGACAAACCCAACGATGCAGGCAACGCCGTTAAGCGCCAGCAAAACCCCGGGCAATCGCATGGATTTACTCCGTTTAAACAGTATTGTCCCAAAGATGATCGATGGAACGCCCAGGATTGCATAGGCCAAGTTGTTAAAGGTAGACACCGCCGAGCCGGGCCACTGCTGAACCATTAGTCTTAACAGTAGGGTAGAGACGGCCTCGTATTCTGCTGTCCGCTGAAACGACAGCAAGCTCGGAACGACGGTAATCTGCGACAGGTAGACAAAAAGGTTTAAGGCGCTGTAGATCGGCACGAACACTAACCCCATCATAGACCACTGAGGTGCTGTGCGCTTGCAGTAGAGGTATAACCCGGCAAACAGCATGGTTGCGCTCACGGTAATCAGCGCGGCGTTTATATATGTAAGGTAAAACATCCAATCGAGCTTATTGACGTTAGCCAACGCCTGCCCGAACGTTTCCATCGGCCCCGAACTGATAGTTCCTGCAACCAGCAGAACAAGCCAAAGCGCCGTTAAGGCCAAGCTTACCAGCGATATAGCACCGAGCAGCTTAGTTTTCATTAACTCCCCTAATACCATCCATGGCCGTTCCACCAGGCAAGCGCCGCCTCACTGGTTCCATAGGTTTCCCGGATATACGTCACTCCGTCCCTGACCTGGCCGACTATATCTCCGAGCACGATACTGTCGCCTGGCACTCGCTGAAATAGACCGGCGGCTCCGCTACTTAGGTTTACGGCATAGGGGTCGCCGCCCGACTCCCTATTCACTATCTCCTCCACGGGCCCGGGATTGATACCCTGGCGTGCACACTCTTGCTCTATCGCCTGGCGCACGCTGGCTAAAACGGAACCGTCTACGCCGGGCGACCATACCCAGCCAGCTTGAGGAGGAACAACGGGAGGCGCAGAACGCTCTTTACCTCGAGAGGAGTCGGGAGCACGCTGCCTGGCTTCGGCCTCCACTTGAGCGTTCCACCGCCTGATTTGCTCCTGGATGGCATGCGCGTTGGCTTTTTCCATCTGCTGTACCGATACCAAAGCGACCTCGTCTTGCTTAAGTTTTTCTACCAAGGCCTGTTTTTGAGCCTTGTCCGCTTGCAGATAGGCGAGTTGCTGTTCCTGCGACACCTTAAGCTGGTCGATGCGGTCAGCATCAGCCACGACGACCGCCCGGTCGGCCTCGATGGCCTGCTTTTCCTGTTCTTGCTGGCGCTGCTTGGCTGCGACCGCCGCCTCGGCCATCTGGACCTTCCTTACAAGCCGAGCGTTCTGCTTTACAATCATTCGCAAAAACGCGAGCCTATTGAGAAAATGCTCGAAGCTCGACGAGTTAAGTAGCACGCCCGCGTATGAGATGGCTCCGCTCTCGTATACCCGCCTGACGCGATCATTGAGCACCTTTTTATCCCTGGCAAGACGAGCTTTCTCGCTATCCAGCTCACGCTTCGTCCTCGCAATCTCTTGGTAAAGCGCACTAAGCCGGCTTTCCGCTTGCGCTTTCTCACCAATTCTCTCGGCCAGCTCCGCTTTGAGCTTCTGAACTTGGACTGCGAGATCGAGCGTACGACGATCGATCTCTACAATCTTCTTTATCGCTTCGTCCTCCTCCGCTTTTCCCTTGTTTATCTGATCTTCCGTCTGTTGGATCTTCTTTTGAGAGGAGTCCAACTGTGCTTGCTGATCGCTTGACCTGTCAGCTAGCGCAGTCGAAGGGGACTTCAATATGAGAGCGGCCGCAATTGCTGCCACGATGCGATATGATGAGCATTTCCGCATTTAACACCTCGGTGCGCATCGCAATCGCTCAGCCGCGCCCTTTACATAAGTCTCAGGGAAAAGCCGAAGCAGCACTATAGCGCGGATCGCCAGAGCTGACCAACCATCCATCGGTATTTCGCGATGCTTATTTAAAGTATAAGCAAGCTCTTGTTTACTTTGAACCTCACTATGACACCATCGATAGCTTGCCAAGTCAATCTTACCATAACCGGCCGCCTGCCTGGTGCCGTCTGGATAAGAGTGAACAGAGCCGGTGCGCTGGCGCACCGGCTCTGTTCAAGAGGCGCTTTTTCTATCAAACGCCTTGTTTGGCAAGATCGTGACCTTATATCTCCATGGGCATGTTGGGGTCGCCGCTCCACTCGTAGATGGAACCCTCGTAATTCCTTACATTTTCAAAGCCAACTGCTTTGAGGATCATGGATGCATATCCAGATCGTATGCCCATCGTTCAGTAGACCGTGAAGTTGTCATCGGGTTTCACACCGTAAGAGGCCATGATCTTCTTGATCTCGTCGGGAGACTTGGGAGTTCCGTTCTTGTTGAGCAGATTCTGCCAGAGCATCGACTTGGCGCCCTTGATGTGCCCGCCCCGCGGCTCCCCGGCGTTCTGCGAACCCTTGTACTCGACCTCGGTCCTCACGTCGACCAGCACTTGCTTATCGAGGTTGCCGAAGACATACTCCTTGGTGGCTATGTAGCTCTCATCGTAATCCTTGAGCTCGACGCCGGTCTTGGGCTTGGGTTGCGCGGGCTCGCTCGTAACCTCGTAACCCAGCTCCTTCCAGTACGAGAGGCCGCCTGCGAGGAGCTTGACGTTATCGAGGCCGGCCACTTTAAGCTGCCACACGGCCCTGCCGTCGGCACCCGGCCCCCGGAATACGTCCGAATAGAGGACGACCGTCTTCTTGTTGTCGACGCCCAGCGACTCCAGCTTCTGCTTCAGCTCATCCTTCTTCAGTATGGTACCCCACCCGGGATCCCCGGGCTTGCCGATCTTGTTCGAAAACGCTTGAATACCGATCCCGATCGCGCCCGGTATATGCTCCTTCGCGTAGATATCCGGCTTATCGGCGTCCAACAAGACCAAGTCTTCGCTGCCCAGCAGCTTCTTCAACTGCTGCGGCGTAATAAGGAATTCGTTGTTTTTGTAGACCGAGATATCGAATTCCTTCGCCGCCGTTTTGCCATCCGTCTTTACCTTCTCGCCTCCCGAAGACGACTTCGTTGAAGGTTCTTGAGAACAGCCGGTCACCCCCAACGCGATCAGAAGGCAAGCCAGTATCAGGATCGCATGCCTGAACCTATGTACCCTCTTCAATGCATTCAACCTCCCCCTTCTTCCTGTCGGTCCATACCTTCTTGAACATCATGATCGATATGCTCAAGGCGAAGAGTATCAGCAGGCCCGTTACCATCGTCTTGGTGGATCCCGTGAGCATGCTCCCGACGTAAGAGTAGACGATCGTCGCCGGGAGCTGGCCGATACCGGTCGCCACGAAAAAGGACCAGAAACTCATCGAGGTCAACCCCGCGGCATAGCTGACCACGTCGAACGAGACGAACGGAAGCAAGCGAGCGATGAGGATGGCATATTTGCCGTAGTTCTTGAAGAAATCGTCTATCCCTTCGAGAGCGATGCGCGACGTCAGGCGCTCCACCGCGGCCCTACCGAAATACCTGGCGATGTAGAAGCATACGAGCGCACCCACCATCGAGCTCGACCAGGACAGAATCGCTCCTTTAATCCATCCAAAGAGAGCTGCGTTGGCGAAGGTGATGAGGAAAGCTGGAAGCGGCGCCACTATCGACTGGAAGACCATGAGGATGAAGGAGGCTATCGGCGCCCATATGCCGAACCCCAGGATATAGCCTTTGACCAGCTCGACATCGAGATTGCTCAGTATGAAAAAGGCTTGATTGACGTTTACCTTTATCGCCGGCACAAAGCCATATAGAAGTACAACGGCGAGCAGGACCAATAATTTACCGATGTACCCTTTGAGTATGCGCTTGATCTCCCTCATCCCCTCTTTATCGCTTGGCCAGCCGATAAGCGAATTGTTACTCCTTCGCCTCCAGCCGATTATACCACCGGTCAAAGGTAAAGTTATAGTAACTATAGCAAAATCTTTTGACCTTTACCTTCAATTTGTTGCAGGTGCTGGCTTTTTGCCAGAGCGAATTAAGACCAGATAAAGCGCTAATGAAAGCAACGAGATGGCGCTTCCAAAGAAAAATGGAGCGCTTGGACTAACCTCTTGCCAGAGAAACCCCGCAAGCAGGCTGGCCGGTAGTAGGGCGATCCCGAGAGAAAGGTTCAACAAACCGTAGGCGGTGCCGCGCAGATGCCGGGGCACGATGTCGGCGGTAAACGCTTTGAAGATGCCCTCCGCAAACGCAGAGTAGAAGCCGTAAGCCGCGAACAGCAGCCAGATAGCCGCTTGGCTCTTGGCGAGAGCGAAACCGAGGTATACCAGGGAGAATATGACATATCCTAGCATGATAACCGCTCTTCTTCCTATACGGTCGGATAGAGAACCGACCGGCGTCGCGGAGATGGCATGGACGGCATTGAAAACCAGATAGACGATGGGAATAAGGCCCACGGCAACCCCGATGTTTTGCGCCCTTAGGATAAGAAATGCGTCGCTTGAATTCCCAATCGTAAAGAGCAGGACGATCAGGAGAAAGAGCTTAAAGCGGGTATCGAAAGACTTGAGGCTCAGCTTGGGTGCATCTCCATCTTCCGCACAAGCTTTCTCGCGGACGAACAGGGCAAGTACTATCATTCCGATGATCGCTGGGACAATCGCCAGCGCAAAGAAGAGCTTGAAGTTGTTGTTCAGAAGCGGCAACGCGACGAACGCTATCACCGGGCCGATCGCAGCGCCAACCGTATCCATTCCCCGGTGAAACCCGAACGATCTGCCGTATTTTTCCTCGGAGCAAGAATCCGCGATCAGCACATCCCTCGGAGCGGTTCTCACTCCCTTCCCCACTCGATCGACGAATCGAGCGAACAGCACCTGAGGCCATATCAAGGATAAAGCAAGTATGGGTTTGGCAATTGCTCCGAGCCCATAACCAATGACCGCGAGAAGCTTACGTTTGCGAATGCGATCGGACAACCAGCCCGAGCACATCTTCAGAATGCTCGCGGTCGATTCGGCGACACCCTCCACTAGACCGACGACTGTGACCGGCGCGCCGAGCACCGTCGTCAAGAAAATCGGAATCAAGGGATAGACCATCTCCGAGGCGATGTCCGTAAAGAGGCTCGTCAATCCGAGAAAGAAAACGTTGCCAGGAAAGCCCAGTATTTCGGCATCTTCCATATCTGCGCTTTCCCGTGTAATCGCGCTCACTACAGGCTCCCTAAATCACTTCGTCGATGAACGCCTTGATTTTCTCTTGCTCGGATGGGTGTTGACAAGATCAATTTTAGGCAATATACGGGTGTCGTCGACGGGTAGGTCGCCAACTAGGTAGTGAGAGCCATTTCTCATTTACATCAATAGGCTTATAGTTAAAAAATGAAAGCCGGAATGCTCGATGTCTTGTAGAACGAAAGTCCTTGATCTGAATCCGAGCTAATTCTCAGTTTATTCTCAGCTTTTTTTCGATTATTTTGCTTATGAGAATCCTTGTAGTGGAAGACGAGCACAAAGTAGCCAATTCAATAAAAAAGGGCTTGGGGCAAGAGCTATTCGCAGTCGACGTCGCTTATGACGGTGTAGATGGCTTCCACCTGGCGTCTACTGAAGAGTATGACTTAATACTCCTTGACCTCATGTTGCCCAAGATGGACGGCGTTTCGATCTGTAAGAGGCTTCGGCAATGCGATATTCACACGCCCATCCTTATGCTTACCGCGAAGGGCCAATTAAATGATAAAGTCGATGGGTTGAACGCTGGGGCGGACGATTATTTGGTTAAGCCCTTCGCATTCGCTGAGTTGCTTGCCCGGATCAAGGCTTTGACTAGAAGGCCTAAGAAGGCCCTAGGTTCAATACTGACTGCAGAAGATTTGAGCCTTAACACGCTGACATTTGAGGTAACCAGGGCGGGGATAGCGATAGATTTATCCAGGAAGGAATTTTCCCTTCTAGAATACCTGCTCAGAAATGAAGGCAGAATTCTGACCAAGGATCAGATCATCGGTCATGTATGGGATTACGAAGCTGATATATTGCCGAATACGGTCGAGGTATACATCGGCTATTTAAGAAATAAAATCGATAAGCCGTTCAAAAGCAAACCCTCTCTCATACAAACCGTGCGGGGATTCGGCTACAGAATAGGAAGTGGCACGTAAATGTTTCGATCAGCGCGCCTCAAGCTGACCGCCTGGTATCTCTTGATCATCATGCTCATCAGCGTCTTTTTTAGCCTGGCGGCATATCAGGGGTCGATAGCCGAACTCAGAAGGGGCATGCGCACCCAAGCGTTACGCGGCGGCGTCTTAAGACATGGTGGCCCTCTGGGCATCAATAGAGACCTACGGATGCCTCCATCCGACCCGCCGACCCCCGGCGAGCCGCCTCTTTCTCCCAGTGACTTTGATACCCAGCTATTTGATACCCAGCTATTTGAGGAAGGCAGCAGAAGGATAGCCCTGCAGCTTATCCTTCTCAATCTAGGCATACTCGCTCTTGCGGGAGGGGCGGGCTACTTCCTCGCAGGACATACTCTGCGACCCATTGAAGAGATGGTGGAGGAACAGAAAAGATTTGTCGCCGATGCTTCGCACGAGCTTCGCACGCCTTTGACCGTCATGCGGACGGAGGCCGAAGTGGCGCTGCGTGACACCAACCTCGACGCGACGGGAGCGAGGAGCGTTTTGGAAAGCGCCCTCGAGGAGATCGGCAAATTGCAATCTCTCTCCGACTACCTCCTCACGTTCGGCCGGCTCGAGAACGTCAACGCTAACCAGTCATTCGCTCGGGTGAACCTCAGTGATATCGTCGAGGAAGCCCAACGTCAGGTGGGGGCGCTCGCACAAGATAAGAACATCTCGATTGGAAGTGATGTCGATGACGTCACGCTCGAGGGGCTAAGGGATAATCTAGTCCAACTCGTGGTCATTCTGCTAGACAACGCCATCAAGTATAGCTCCGAGGGCGATTGTGTAAACGTACGCGGCCGCGCACAAAAAGGCGGCGTCATTCTCGAGGTGCAGGACTCCGGGGCCGGGATACGCGCCGGCGATCTCCCATTCATCTTCAACCGGTTCTACCGCGCGGATGCATCTCGGGCGAAAGATGGAGCACACGGGTACGGCCTGGGTCTCTCGATCGCCAAGAGCATTATTGATTTACACAACGGCAGGGTGAATGTCAGAAGTGCGCCCGGCATGGGCACGACGTTCACAATTACCCTCCCCCGTTCATGAAAGAACGCTCGGAAGTTCATCTCCAGCCGTTATCTTAGACCTCTTCTTTTTCGGTTACCTTCCGTGAATACCCGGCAAGAAGTCAAGACATCCAATAATTTCCCGGAATTTCCCCTTTTTTAAGTTTTTTCTCAGCCTCGCTAGCGATAATTCGCTTCATAAGACGGCTTACGGAAAGGAGGTGGGAAGAGAATGAAGACCAAATTAAGCGTTAAAACCGTGGTGGTTGTAGCTATCGCCCTCCTCTCGCTAACGTTGGTCGCAGCGCTCGGCGTCTACGCTGCGGATAGCGGAGGAACCCTGACGTATCCATCGATAGTGGAAAAGATCGCGAAGGCATTCAACCTCGATCCCTCCAAGGTCAAGGAGGTCTTTGACCAGGACAGAAAAGATAAGGAGGCCGAGGCCCAAAAGTGCTTCCAACAGCTCTTTGAGAATAGGTTGAATCAGGCCGTAAAAAAAGGAGAGATCACCCAAGCGCAGAAGGAGGCTATCATCGCGAAAATGGCCGAGGTCAAAGCCGCACGCGAAAAAATCAACAACGATAAGCTCTCCGCTGAAGAAAGAAACGACGCCCTCGCGCAGCTCCAAGAAGGCCTGAGAGAGTGGGCGGAGAAGAACGGGATTGACGTCAGGCTCGTGATCTCCGGAATGATGGGCGGCCGCATGCGCGGGATGGGCGGCGGCCGGATGCATGGACCCGGAGCGTTCCGCGGTGGCCCCCCCGAAGGCCTCGGTGACGGTACCAATTTCGATTCGTCCATGCGCGGGTCCAATTCGGCAGCCGGCAATCTGTAGGCATTGCTAACGTCTGGGAAATGGCCTTTGAAACGAGGATGTGTTTTATAAGGTTTCGATAGTAAGGTTTCAATAGAGAGCGACAGAACCGTAGAGTAATGAACGGTATAAGTTTAAACGAAAAACACATCCTCGTTTTTCCCAGCCATATTCGTTTTAGGAGTCGGTTAAATGAAGAAGAAGCCAATTATCGGTCTCATGGTCCTGGCTGTAGTCTTGGTGCTCATTGGGTTTGTGGGCTACCGGTCGCTGGCCAAATCGAGTACTGTCGCAACACCAACGCGAAGTGCCAAGGTCCAGGCAGGGACGGTCAGACCGACGATCACTACAACCGGTAACATCTCACTAGCCGGTCAGACGCAGGTTAACTTCGAAAACGCCGGGAAGATTATCGAAGTTGCCGTAAAGCCGGGCGACGTGGTTGAAGCTGGCCGGGTCCTCGGGAAAATCGATCCTCAAGATCTGCAGCGGGCCGTCGATCAGGCGAAGTCGAGCCTGGAGCGCGCGAAGCTTATGAGAGATCAAGCCCTCGGTAACGACGACGTCAACGTCCAAACCAACCAGATTTCCGTTGATACCGCCTATAATTCGCTCTTAAACGCTCAGGCAAAGCTCGCCCAGCTCAAGAGCGATTATCCAACGCCTAACGCGCAGCAGCAACAGCAGATCGATCAGGGACAGAGCACCGTCGATCAGAGCAACGCCCAGTATCAGCAGGCGCTTATCAGGCTCCAATCGGCGAAGGACGCGAAGAGCTATGATGCACGGCTACAGGATATGCAGGTAGCCCAGGCCAAGCAGGCGCTCGAAGATGCGAACGCGGATCTTGCCTCGGCCACGCTTACGGCGCCGGTCGCGGGAACGGTCATCGCCGTCAACTACTCCGTCGGCGACAGGGTTTCGGGTTCCTCAAGCTCTTCGACGGCGGTCAACACAACGCCGTCCGGCGACAGCTCGCAGCCCGGCGGAGCCGGCGGATCGGCGTTTGTCGTAATCGGAGATCCCGCCAAGTTTCAAACCACGTTCACGATCGATCAGAGCGACATAACGAACGTCAAGGTAGGGATGTCGGTCGATATGACCCCGGATGCCTTGCAAGAGAAGACGTTCAAAGGGAAGATCTCATCGATCGACCCCACCCCCACGTCCTCGCAGGGCGTGACGACCTACAGCGTCTACGCTTCGGTCGATAAACCGGACCCGGCGCTTCGGCAAGGGATGAGCGTCACGGCCAAGATCGATCTCGGTGCGAGAAAGAACGTCCTCGTCGTGCCCAACATGGCGATCCGAGCAGCCTCTGGAGGCAGGGTCGTCCGCAAGATCGTCGACGGCCAGCTCGCCAACGTGAGCGTCGTCACCGGCGCATCCGACGATGAGTATACCGAGATCAAAAGCGGCCTGATGGAGGGCGACGAGATATCGATGGACGTCTTCCAGTCGACGGGCAGCAGCAGCATACAGCAGACGAGGGGTCGTACCAGTGGTATGGGCATCCCAGGTATGGGTGGAGGCCCCCCGGGCGGTTTTAGCGGCGGCCGGGGTGGTTTCTAATGCTCATCAGCGTAACGAACCTCCGGAAAGTCTACTCAAGCGGCGACGAGGTTGAGGTGGTGGCGCTTAAAGACGCCGACCTTACCATAGAGCACGGTGAGTTCGTGGCGATCATGGGCCCTTCGGGCTCAGGCAAGTCGACGCTCATGCACATCTTCGGCTGTCTCGATCAGCCGACTGAGGGGACATACCTATTCGATGGCATCGACGTCGGCGGCCTCTCCGACGACAAGCTGGCCGAGATCAGAAACAAAAAGATAGGCTTCGTATTCCAGCAATTCAACTTGCTACCGAGGACGAGCGCCCTCGACAACGTGATCCTGCCGCTCCTCTATAATAGGGAGTTCATCGACCGCGAGAAGGCAAGGCTCGCCCTCGATCGCGTCGGTCTTTCGGAGCGGTATCATCACCACCCGAGCCAGCTCTCAGGGGGGCAGCAGCAGCGCGTCGCCATCGCCCGGGCGCTCGTCACCGAGCCAACACTCATCATGGCCGACGAGCCGACCGGTGCGCTGGATACCAAGAGCGGCGATGAAATCATGGCTATCTTTCAGGAGCTCAACGAAGAGGGGAAGACGATTATCCTTGTCACTCACGAGCTCTACATCGCCGAGCATGCCAAGCGCGTTATTTTCCTTAAGGATGGCGAGATCGTGAGCGACAAGCGGTTAAAAAACCGCAAGATCTCCAAAGTCGCGGGGGTGATGGCGTGAACCTTCTTGAGACTCTTAAGATGGCCCTGCGCGGCATTTCGGTTAATAAGGTGCGAAGCGCCCTAACTATGCTCGGTATAGTTATAGGAGTTGGGGCGGTCGTCGCCATGGTCTCCATCGGTACGGGCGCGACAAGCTCGGTAACCAGTCGCATCCAGGGACTCGGCTCGAACCTCTTGACGATCATGGCGGGCGCGCCTTCTGTCGGGGGCGTCAGGCAAGCGATGGGCTCGGCGACCTCGCTCACTATAGAAGACGCCGAGGCGCTCAAAAAAAGTGTCTCCACCGTCAAGAACGTCTCTCCTGAATTAAGCCAGAACGCCCAGGTCGTCTACTTGAGCCAGAACACGAACACCTCGATAAGCGGCGTTATGCCCGCCTACGAGGAGGTGCGTAATTTCCACGCGGCATACGGCCAATTCATCACGAAAGACGACGTCGACACCTCGAGGCGAGTGGCGGTCCTCGGCCAGACGGTCGCCGGCCAGCTCTTCAGCGCCGGCGAGGAGCCGATAGGCAAGGTCATCAAGATCAACAACATCCCGTTCCAGGTGATCGGCATCATGGAGCAGAAAGGGAGCGGTGGTGGGTCGAGCAATATGGACGACACCATCCTCATTCCGCTCTCGACGGCCATGCACCGCGTCTTCGGCAGCCGGAGCTTAAGACAGATAAGCGTGGAGGTCGCGAGCGCCGATCAGATGGACCAAGCCTCGGCCGAGATAACAAACCTCCTCATGATCCGGCATAAGATCAGCGATTCGAGCAAGATCGACTTCCAGATCATGAACCAGGCCGAGGTGCTCAATACCCTCAGCGAGGTTACCGGCACGCTCACGCTTCTCCTCGGGGGCATCGCCGCCATATCGCTCATCGTCGGGGGCATCGGCATCATGAACATCATGCTCGTCTCGGTGACCGAGCGCACGCGTGAGATCGGCTTGCGCAAGGCGGTCGGCGCCAAGAGGCGTGACGTTCTCTTCCAGTTCCTCATCGAATCGGTGCTCCTGTGCCTGGCCGGTGGGGTCGCGGGCGTTGGACTCGGCTTTCTCGGCTCGGTCGCCATCGGTCAATACGCGGGCTGGGGCACCGTCATCTCGATCAGCTCGATCTGGCTCGCTTTCTTCTTCTCCGGGGCGGTCGGGGTGTTTTTCGGCATCTACCCGGCCATCAAAGCGTCACGGCTCAATCCGATCGATGCGTTGAGATACGAGTAAAGCAGACGCTGGACGCTGGACGATCAGAATAACGACGCCGATGGGCTCGGAGAAAATATCCATTACCGGAGATATCTCGGTATCTAAAGCGGTATCGGCAAGCCTCTCAGAGATTAAGCCCGGTCATCAGGTTTTAATTGAGGGCGAGTATACCGCCGATGGGTTTGAGGCAAGCGCGATTGTTCGGATCAAGTAATCTTGGCCTCCTACGGCCTGGACAGCTCTGAAAAATACAACGCACCATTGCAACCAGCGTCCCCTTTTCCCTACTGGTGGGCGAGCTCCAGGTAGTGCTTGGCCACCGCCGTCCAGGAGAAGTGCTCGGCGGCGATTTCATGTAGGCGAGCCCTGAAGCTTGGATCCTTTGTTGGATAAGTCTCAAGCAGGCGGTCGATGGAATCGGCGAGCGCCGTAGTGAGCGCCACTTCGGGGGCAAGCTTCTTCAGCGCCGGGTCATCGAGGGCTGTCGCAACGACGTCAAGGGGCGAGCGAAGACCGGTCTGGTACGTGGCGACAGGTAGCGCCCCGGACGCCAGCGCCTCTATGCTAACCAGACCGAACGCCTCTGGAAATATCGATGGGGCAAGTGAGATATCCGCCGCGCCGTAGACCGGGGCCAGACGAGCGTGATCGAGGTGGCCCGCGAAGTGGATTCGGCTCTTCAGCGTAGCTCGCGCGGCGGCCACATAGGCGTCTTCCTCATCGGCCGCTAGAGCGGGGATGACGGGGCCGTACTGAAGCGTGCCTTCAAGCTCAACTTCCTCCTCGACAAGGCGCCAGGCCTCGTACAGCCTCCCCTTGTCAAGAACGTCGATAAGCTCTTCGAGCGGCTCTCTCATCGGCCCCTCGCCGGCGATTATCAGATGCAGACGAGGGCGCTTCTCCAGCGCCAAGGGAAGAGCGGCCACCGCGTAGTGCAGCCCCTTCGTCCAAAGCAAGCACCCTGCGAAGACCAGAACGTCATCCTGCACGCGGTCGATATCAGCGGCAACCGCTCCCAGAGCTTCGGCCCTGCCGGCGATCGGAGTAAAGCGCTCGGTATCCACTCCGGATAGGATGACAAACGCCTTGTCGGCAACGTCCAACCAATGCGAGCTCGCAAACTCTACGACATCCCGGCGGATTGCTTCGCTCAAAGAGGTGATGGCGATGGCTCCTTCGAGCCCTTCGAGCGCGTAGGGGATCATTCGAAGATCGGCTTTGACGGTGAAGTTAAGCGCGCTGCCATAGATGGTCACGATGTATGGAGCTCCCCCGTTCAGAGCATGGCGCACGACGTAGGGCTGCATAACCGTATGGTTGGCCTGAACAAGGTCCTGAGGCCACCTTTCAAACGTAGCTCGAAGCGCTCTGATGTTCGCCTCCACGTACTCGCTGATCCAACGATCCGGGGCGTCCTGGAAGGCGAGGGCTTCGAACCCGGGAAACTCGCCGGGCACATAGACGAGGAGCCTTCCCCCGAGGTTCGGCTGAACAACGCGGCAGGAGCCATCATAGCCAGGCTTTCGGCTGAAAACAAGTTGCAAATCGGAGTTCGTCACATCGAACTTGTAAAAGCTGTCGATAAAATCGAAGTCCTCCGGGCGCTGCTCCTGGCAGACGAGGGTCAACTCGTGACCCAGGCGCACCAGTTCCCGGACGAGCTCGCGAACGTAAACGGCGCTTCCCGAATCGTGCAAGAAGTACCCGTGAATTATGGCTATACGCACAAGACCACCACCCTCGATACACCCCTATTTTGAAGAGTCGGAAGGCCGATTACCAGCTTTACAAAAAAAGAATAACACGGTGAGGCAACTGGTGCTTGTTTTGCTCACCAGATTCGTAGCAGTTTAAGCCTCCTTGAGCTGGGCGTTGACCCTGTTGAGTATCTCAAGAAGCTGGATGCGACCGGCCGGTAGCTCTTCCTCGATCTTCTCACAGCGCTTGACAAGCTCTTCGGCCTCGTCGTCTGCGAACAACCCGTCCAGCATATCCAAGAAAGTGCCGTTTTCCGCACTGATGTGCCTGGTAGCAAGAGAGACGTAGTCGAGCATCGCCTGGGTAAGACTTTCCACAGCGCTAAACTCCCCGCGGTCATATGCCTTGTTCGCCTGGACCATCGCCGCGATATGCTCCCGCCCGACTCTATGGTCGGCGAGGAGCGCCTTGACGAAGTCCCGGCTAAACTCATCGCCCTTCTTCTCGACGGCCGGGAAGAGAGCCTGTTCCTCTTTCCCGAGATGGCAAATATCGGCGAATTCCGTGAGAAAGAATAACAAGTCGTCGATCATCTTCGGGTCGATTTCTCCACCCACCTCCATCCTCTCGGCGATGATTTTTATAAGTCTCAGCGCCCGGCCTATCTGGCGGTGCTCTTCCTCTACCATCTGCGAAGGCTTCATCGATCCTCCAGGATGGTGGTCCTGTTCTCATAACCTGTGAACTCAATCAGATATTACCCGCGCGCATCAGGATGCCCTTACGTTGCCCTGTTTCTGTTTAAAGTACGACAATGAGGGGTATGTTGGAAGGGTAGCGCACGGAGTGGATGTACCGCTGGTATCTGCTGGCACACGGCGGAATACCAAGACATTCCGGTAATCGGGGCGGTTTGATGTTCGAATACGAGTTAAGGCGTCCAAACCTTGGTTGGGAGACGGCGAAGAAGTCCCTCCGTCGCATTGTCGGAGGGCTATCTCCCAGGCAGTTCTTCAAATGGTACCATCGCATGCAGCACCGGCAAGCGTGTTGGTTTATCGGCAGTCCGACCTATGTGCTGACCCTCAACATCGATAGCCAGCCGGACGTCGAAGCTCTGCCCGATGCGCTTGATAATCTTGCAAAGTGGGATATGCGCGCCGGCTTCTCCTGCGTTGGAAAGTTAATCGAGCGCTATCCCGAAGCTCACCGGCGCATAGTCGAGGCGGGGCACGAGCTCATCAACCACACCTACTCGCACCCCGGAAACAACCGCGCGAGACCCGACCGGTACTTCGGCGATTTGACGCCCGACCAACAGTCCGGCGAGATTCAAAGATGCCACCAGCTCTCTCAAGACTTGCTGGAATACCGGATGGTCGGCTTTCGGGCGCCACGCCTCGGCCGTCAAAACGGCTCAAGCGTCTACGATGCCTTGATAAAGCTGGGTTACACCTACTCGTCGTCGACTATCGCCACCTACACAAGAGCGTGGGGATTGCCATACCCCGTGCACCAGGAGAAGCACAGGATACTCGAGATTCCGGTTGGATGCTCTGTCCGATATCCGTTTACCATTTTCAACACCCGGTGCTCCTCAAGCGGACCCGCGCCACTTTACCACGGGTCAGGAGCGTTCATCCAGGCCTTCACGGAAACGCTGACCACGGTAGTGGAGTGCGACGCGTTTTTGACTCACTTCTTCGACACGGCCGATGTCATGAGAGACGGGAAGCTTGGCCGCATCTGCGCTCTTCTGGCCGATAGGCGCGAGCGGGACGAGCTCTGGCTTCCGACCTATCGCGAACTGGTAGACCGCGTCTGGAAGGAATGCCAGCTCTTCTAGAAATACGAATAATACCAACCTAGCTACTGAGTTCTTGGCGGATTTAAGTTTTATTAATGGTTTCCAAGTTTTAGAGCGGTGGCCGCGTTACTTCACGAGCTCCGGATCCAACTCCATGGCTTTGCTTACCAGTCGTTCGCCCACTCTCTCCAGGTAGACGTCGATGAGCTTCCGGATCGACCCGCAGTGCGGCTCGTAGAGCGAACCGTTTCTGGCCAGCGCCGAGTAGGCGCAGCCGCCGCCGCAGAAGAACGCCAGCTCGCAGGAGCGGCACTTCTCGATGGTGGCGACGTTCCTATTATCCCACAAGGAGGCTTTCTCCTCGAACAATTCGAGCTCCGGGCGGTAGCGGCCGATCGCGTGATCGGGATTGTCCATAGCCTCGGAGCAGGCGTAAATCAACCCGTCCGGCCCGAACTCGAAGGACTCCCGGTTGTTGGCCTCGCAGTAAAAGAGCTGCGGGACCGACGACCTGCCGCCCTCCACCACGGCTCTGAGGTGGTTCAGCGAGCGAAACATCCCGGTCTGCAAGATCTCGGAAACCTGCCGATCTTCTTCAAATAGGTCGAAAATCGGCCCGAGAAGCTCCCACTCCTCCAGCAGGTGGGGATTATCACCGCTTCCGGTGTGATCCGTAACCGGGGCCAAGCTGCACTTAAAGCGCTCATAGTCAGGCCAGCCGAACCTGCGGATCAAATCCACCAGCTCTCGAAGGTACGGGAGGTTCTGCGAATCCACGTTTACGCGCAGGTTCACCGATTTACCGAGGTCGAGAAGGAGGTTGACCGCCGAGACGACCTCGTCGTAGGTGCCGCTCCCATTGGCGGCTACCCGGCGCCGGTCGTGGATCTCCCGGGGGCCGTCGAGCGTCACCTGTACCTGGAGCGGAGAGGCGAACGCCCGCAACTCCTCCTTGAAAAGGGGCAGGTGCACACCGTTGGTTGCGACGCTCACGGGAAGCTTGCGCTCGGATGAGAGCATCAGCGCACGCCGAACCACCCGCCTGTTCCTGGGGAGCAGCGGCTCCCCGCCGAACAGGGCTATCGCCTTCGGCAGATCGGGTTCCCCGGAAGAGATACTCTCGACAGCGGCGAAGATGAGATCGACCTCTTCCTCGCCCATCACCGGCGACCTCCCGGCCACGCGGTTCTTCTCAAAGCAGTAGGTGCACCGGAGGTTGCAGGAGTAGGTAGGAGATATCGTAAACCTGATCATTCGACGCTTTGGCATATAAGCCTTGAAGGTCTTTTCGACCAGCGCATCCTCGTCGGCTTTGCTCTCGAAAAGGTGCCCCCTATCGAGGAGCTTTCGATGGAGCGCCGGGTCGAGCGACCCGGCGCCTCCGCTCGATTCCAGCGCGCTGCCAACCTCCTCGTCGAGGAGGTCGACGGCCCCCGTCAGGGAGTTGACCATGAGCGAGTGCGCTTTAGAGATTGTGTGCATTATTAGGTATCGTGATAGCCGCATCGGTCTATCAAAAATATATGCATACCCACCAGCAACAGAGCGTGCCGGCATTCGGCTCATCGAACGCCTTCCCTTCGCTACCGTCAGTACCCTTGTGCCAGAGCTCGCTTTCGCCGTTTAGAGATACCATGCTCCCTCCTTCCAAAAACTCCGCTTCCGCTTGGACAGTGCTAAAAATCATATTCCCCGAATCAGCAATTGATAATCAATCCACCGTTCTCTCTACCTTACGAACAGATTAAGACCCCACACCCTGGCGTAAATCCCGACTTGGATCCAGACAACCGCTAGAAAGTAGAGGATGGCTGCCACCCAACTAAGGTAGGTGAGATCGGAAAGCCCCATCCCCCTTTCCTTAAGGACCTCCATCCTCTTGATCAGCGGCTGAAACTCAAGCGCAATCAACCTGGCGATGGCGGGCCCCGAAGCCAGGAATCTGGAGACGACCCCCGAGCCAAGACTGGCGATGGCCGCTCCGGCCTCGATGGCGCCGGCAAGCTTTCGCCTGTAAAAGAGGACGACGTTAAGGACGACGTCCGCCAGGAATTGGGGAGAGACGTTCGTCGCCTCGGCGGCGATCAGATCGCAGGCGACCTCCCTCTCCAGCTCCAGGCGGCGGTAGGCCAGGTGGACGGCGGGATTGAAAAACTGGACGTCCCGTAGGATGGTCGCCAGCCAGCGGGTGAGCGAGTCGAGGCGCTTGACGTGGGCCAGCTCGTGGGCGAGGATCGCGTCGAGGCTGCGCTCCGAGAACTCGCTCAAAAGCTCGTTCGAGAGGACGATCGCCGGCCTGAACACCCCAATCGTGAAGGGCACCGGGTGGCTCTCCTCGGTCAAGACGAACCTGGGCGTCTTGACGCCGATCCGATCGACCAGGTAGTGCAGCCTTTTGACGAGCTCCGGGGCCTCCTCCTCCACCATCTCGGGGCCGTTGGCCAGTTTGTACCGCAAGAGGAAGAGCTGCACCCACCGAGCTAGCAGGGCCGTGCCAACCGCCGCCAACGATGCTATCAGAACAATCGAGCCTAAACTTTTGTTGTATACCAGCGTACCCATATCCGGGAGGAGAGGACTAGATATGAGCCCGAGCGGGTCCGGAATCCGAAACATGAGCAGGACGCGACCTGGTATATTTATATTGGTGATCAGGGGCGTATCCATCAGAACCAGCAGCGCCTTAACGAGCGGCGCAAAGAGAAGGAAGAACCTCAGCCTCGGATCGCGAACCCTGAAAAGCTTAAAGAACAGAAGAACGGCTACCAATCCCAGCGCTCCGCTAATAATAGACGAGACGACGTTATTTATCAGAAACTCTACCATCCTGTCACCTCCAGCTCGAAGGTCAGCTCTACTCTCACCCCAATCCGACCTCTTCCCACCAGCCGACGATAAACGCTCAGGTTTCCGTTTACTTACCACTCTTGCGCTTTGTTTAAACATCAAAAAATAAAAATTTTTCTATAAACCCCCCGTGGATGTTTGGGCTCGTATGCGCACCCAGGCTGCGGCTGCAAATCCTTTGCTAAAAAGTTTCGACCGGCGCACGGAACATGCCTCGACCCAACTTTTACCATTCTTATGTTCTTAATAATGCGGCAACGCTTGGGTATAAGACTCTTAAAAATCAAGCGAACCGGGGAGGGGTACTTTGAAGAAAAGGGCCTGGAAGGAAAAGTTGGAACGCCTGGTCAAGAACTTAACGGAAGGCATAGTGGTGGCGTTTACCGGCGCCGCTGGAAGCGAGCAAGTAGCCCAAGCTCGGCGGGCGCCAATAGAGCACACGGCAGAAATCTTTGAGTGTATCACCGACGCGCCGCTCTTCGTCTTGGATAAAGAGTGGCGCTTCTCTTATCTCAATCGGAGAGCGGAACAGGTTTTTCAAAAATCAAAAGAGGACCTGCCGGGCAAAAGCATATGGGGCGAGCTCCCGGAAACCACCGATTCAAGGTTTTTCACGGAGTACCACAGGGCGGTCGAGAACAAGACGCTCGCCATATTCGAAGAGTTTTACCCTCCACTTGGTAGATGGTTCGAGGTACACGCCTATCCATATCAGGACGGTCTTCTAATTTTCCACTATGACGTCACCGAGAAAAAGAGGGCAAAGGAGCTTAGCGACGCCCTCAACGATATCAATATGACGATCAATTCGACGCTCGAGTTCGATGAGATAATGCAGAGAGTGGTCGTCAAGTCTGCGAAAGCGATAGGGTGCGAGACGGCCGCCATAACCCTGCGTGAAGGCGATTACTGGGTGCTTCGATATAACTACGGATTCTCGAACGAGCTGATCGGAACGCGCTTCACCGACGAGGAAGCCAAACATACGGTCCTCGCCGCCGACACCCGGAAAACGATCGTCATCGACGATGCTTTCAAGGACGAAAGGATCAACTGCGAGGTGGCAAAGGCCTTAAGTATCCGCTCGATACTGATCGTCCCTCTAACCGTAAGGATGGAAGATGTTATTGGCGTCCTCTCTTTCAACTACCATTCGAGCCCGGTTATCTTCACCGAAGCCCAGGTCGGTTTTGCAAATAACGTGGCGGTATCCGTCTCGCTCGCCCTTGAGAACGCCCGCCTTTACACAAAGGAGAGGCATATCGCCGACACCCTGCAAGAGGCGCTGCTCGTAGTGCCCGAGAAGATAGAGGGCATTGGCTTCAGCTATCTCTATCGCTCGGCGACGGAGGCCGCAATGGTCGGCGGCGACTTTTACGATGTTTTTGAGCTGGAGCATGATAGGGTTGGGATCGTCGTGGGAGATATCTCGGGCAAAGGGTTAGGCGCGGCAGCTTTAACCTCGCTCGTTAAACATACGCTCAAAGCCTATGCCTTCCAGAGATACTCTCCGGCCGTCATTATGGCAAAGACCAACGAGCTGGTTGAAAAAGCGCTTGCTACGGGAACGTTCGTCACCGTCTTCTTCGGCATCCTTGACACGAGGTCAGGCGCCCTTACCTACTGCAGCGCCGGGCATCCCCCGGCGATTTTAAGGAAGAGAACGGGTCAAATCTCGCTTCTCAACACAAGCTCTCCTTTTGTCGGAGCGTTGACGGGCCTGAATTATATGGATGACGATGAACCTCTTGAAGAAGGCGACATTCTGGTCCTCTACACCGACGGAGTAACCGAGGCAAGACGTGAGGATGAGTGCTTTGGTGAGGAGAGGCTGGTCGACTGTGTAAGAGATTGCCCTCCAGCGCCGAAAGAAATACCTCAGCGAATCTTCAGCGAGGTCATGGATTTCACCGACGGAAGACTATCGGACGATGTCGCCCTGCTGGCGGTCCTATTCGAGCACCGAGTGCACGCCTAACTTTTTGGGGGACGTTCCTTTACTTTTTATACTTATTATACCACTTCACAAGCAGACCGAGATATACCACTTCACAAGCAGACCGAGATATACCACTTCACAAGCAGACCGAGCACTAGTGAAAGGGGAACGTCCTCCTTTACGTCAGGCGCAAGTTTGGATCGGGGTTGGCGGTCAACGGAAGGCGCTCGCCGGAGAGAAAGCGGTAGTAACCGGCGGCGGCGATCATGGCGGCGTTGTCCGTGCAGAGCGCCGGGCTGGGGTAGAAAAGCTCAAATCCCGTTTTCGAGGCGGCCGCCTCAAAACCGGCTCTGAGTCCCGAGTTGGCGGCGACCCCTCCAGCAAGGGCCACGTTTTCAACCTCGAATCGTTGTGCCGCCGCGACCGTTTTAGCCACGAGGACATCGACGACCGCCGCCTGGAAGCTTGCGGCGAGATTCGCCACGTTGACCTCCCGCCCGGCGCTCCTCTCCCTGGTCACGTAGTTGAGGACGGCCGTTTTGAGACCGCTCAGGGAGAAATCAAAACCGTCGTGGAGCATAGCCCTCGGGAAATGTATCGACGAGGGGTCGCCATCCTTAGCCAATCCATCGAGCACCGGCCCGCCGGGATAGCCCAGGCCCAGGTAGTTCGAGACCTTATCATACGCCTCCCCAACCGCGTCATCGAGCGTCTCCCCCACGAGCTCGTATTTGCCGAAGTCGGGCATGTAGACGATGCTCGTGTGGCCGCCGGAGACGATGAGACAGACGAGGGGAGGCCGCAAATCGGGATGCTCCAGAAAGTTGGCGAAAAGGTGCCCTTCAATGTGGTTGACGCCCACCAGGGGAAGACCGGTCACGTAGGAGATGGCCTTGGCGGCCCCGAGGCCGATGAGAAGCGCCCCGACAAGCCCGGGGCCTATCGTCACGGCGACGGCCGAAATATCCACAAAGCCGGCGTCCGCCTTTTCGAGCGCCTGTTTTAAAAGAGGGTTTATCACCTCGAGATGACGGCGGGAGGCGATCTCCGGAACGACGCCCCCAAACCTTTCATGAAGGGAGATCTGCGAAGCGACCATGTTCGAGAGGATCGTCCGACCGTTCGAGAGGACGGCGACCGCCGTTTCATCGCATGAAGTCTCAATCGCCAGCATCTGTAATCCGGCCGCCATAGGAACGGATTCGGTTTCCCGGCGGGCTTTCGCCTTCTTATAGACGATTGCCGGTATACTCTCTTCCTCTTTTTTACGCGCTTGGCTTTGGCGCATGTGCACGTCCTTTTATGCTGCTCCCCGGTCCATCTGTTTGGCTACCCTATCGAGAATTTTGCGGTAATTCTCTGATGTAATGTCCCCGGTCCAGAATATATGGGCATCCTCGCCGGTATCGGTGTAGTAACCGCGGCGAACGGCGGTCATGAAGAAGCCGAATTTCCGGTAAAGGTGCTGAGCAACGCGATTTCCCGGACGCACCTCGAGCATCAAGCGGTGCACGCCCCGTCTTATCGCGTAGTTTATGAGGTCGAACATGAGCTGAGTCCCTATCCCCTTGCCCTGGAATTCCGGATCGACTCCGATGTTGGTGATGTGCCCCTCGTCCAGAACGTAAAAGAGGCAGGCATAACCGACGGTGCGCTTGTTTACCTTGGCGACGATGAGGTAGTGGAGCTCCGGCCTCTCAACCTCGCGTTCAAACGTCGTGCGGCTCCAGGGTGTCGGGAAGACCTGGCGCTCGATCTGCTGCACATCGCTGATATCTTCATGACGCATCGGGCAAATCCTAACCTTCATCTTAAGCGTGCTCCTTCTTGAGCCAGAGCTCCTCGGCCTGGGACAGCCTGGCGTATATCGGCACAAGCGAGAACAGTTCATCAACAGCGCCCTCGACCAGCCTGGGTGCGGCTATGGCAGCGAGATCCGCCGCCCGTGGCCACCAAAAATCCCTCGGCGAGAAGACGGCCCTTCCCCCGAGGTGACCTTCAAAAACCTTCCGGTGGGCGCTTATGCCGTCACCGACCAGCAGCACGCGTGGGATGTTCTCTTCCGCCAGCTCGTAAACGAGAGACTCCGGGGAGAGCGGCTTGAAATCCGTCAACCTCTTAATCGAGCCCCCGCTCGATTCGTAGACGGCGGCATAGACCTCCTCGCGCTTGGCATCGATTATCGTACAGATCGCTCCCTCAAATGCTCCAACGCGTCTGGCGATGGCGTCAAGGCTGGGGACGCCCACAATCGGGATGTCGAGAAGCTGGGCGAGCGTCCGGGCGATGGTTACCCCGATCCGAAGCCCGGTGAACGAGCCCGGGCCGAGGCCGACGACGACGGCTTCCAGCTCTTCCTTGGCGATGCCGGTCTCCCTGAGCGTCGTGTCAATCTGCGGTAATAACCTGGCCATATGACCCCTGGGGGTCCACGCGTTTATCTCGGCCATGAGATCGGCGGCGTCCGAGGTAGCATCAACCACCGCAACCGTGCAGGCGGGAGACGACGTATCGAACGAAAGAACCCTCACTCGACCTCCTTCTTCAAACCGCTGAAAAGCTTTCCCAGCACTTCTTCCCAGCGCCGGCCTTTAGGGGTAAAAGTTACCTCTCGCTTATCTTCCCCGGCAAGTTCAAACTGGATTTCCAGATACTCCGGCGGAAAGAGTGAGGCCATCCTGTTCCCCCACTCGATGACGGAAACTCCGTCATCGTAGAAGTACTCCTCGTAGCCGAGATCGACCAACTCGGCCGGGGATTCCAGACGATAGACGTCGAAGTGGTAGAGTCTAAATCCATTCGAATACTCTTTAATGATCGTGAAGGTCGGGCTGGTGACGCGCTCTCGTACTCCCAGACTTTCAGCCAACCCCTGAACGAAAACGGTTTTCCCGGCACCGAGGTCGCCGACGAGGCTGATGACGTCCCCCCGCAGAAGATTGGGGGCCAGCCGGCCTGCGAGATCTTTCGTCTCGCCCGGAGAGCGGGTCACAATCTTAAACTCTCGGAAACCAGTCAAGCGCTCTCCATTTATCTCACAGTTGAACTTGCTAATAGCTAATTGCCAGCTAATAGCTAGAATAATCCAAGCTGCTCGGAGACCGCTTCGAGTTCGGCCGGCGCCTCAACCGCGGCGGTCGCCTTGGCATAGATCTCTTTTAGCTTCTGAAAGTCCTCTTCAATCGAGGTCAGAGTCGTCCGCGCGTAAAGAGCCGCTGCCGGGTGATACGTTGGCATCACCAGGTAGCCCTTTCCTCTAAATTCTTGCCCGTGAACGCGGGAGATCGAAACGTTCTTTTCGAGGATGAGGCGGGTGGCGAAATTTCCAAGAGCGCAGATGACCCTCGGCCGGATCAGCTCGACCTGCTTCAAAAGGAAAGGCTTGCAAAGCTCGATTTCATCGGGATTCGGGTCCCGGTTGCCGGGCGGGCGGCATTTAAGAACGTTGGCTATGTATATGTCGCTCCTCGCCATCCCAATCGAAGCAAGGAGCTCGTCGAGGAGTTTGCCGGCGGCGCCCACAAAAGGCTCGCCTTGCTTGTCTTCGTGGTAGCCGGGGGCTTCCCCGACGAATAAGAGATCGGTCCGGGGATTACCCACCCCGAAGACGACGTTGGTTCGTGTTTTTGCGAGACTACACTGTTCGCACGATTGCGCCTCGCGCCTTAATTCTTCAAAGGTCATGACTTACCCTCGGTCAAACTCGTCATCTACCGCAGGTGCTGCAATCGGAAGATGAGCAGGACGAGCAGGCGGAGCCGCCGGACGCCTCCGCTCTTGAAACGCCGCCAACTCGAAAGGCCGTTATGCGCTGCTTGAGCTCGCTTCCCCCGCACTCCGGGCAGCGGGCATCAGAAGATCGACCGACTCCCACCAGAAGGTCGAATCTTTCGCCGCAGCTTAAGCAGTCGAATTCAAAGGTTGGCACAGTTCACCTCTCAAGTTGCCAAGAAGCTTCGAAACAATATTAACAATACTAGCCCAGAGAGGTAAAGCTCGGGTAAAAGAACCCGAGAATCCTTCCGGGATTATCCCTGACCAGGGCAAGCGCCGGGCTCTTACCAAGAAGACGAGCGACAATATGCAGGGCGCCCTTGAGGCAGGGCGGGCGGCTCTCCAAATCATGGGCGTCGGAGGCAACCGCAAAGGCCCAGCCTTTGCGCATGATATCCACTGCAGTTGCGTATTCCGGCCCGAAGCCCATCTCGAGGCTTAAGGTGTTGATCTGAATGAGGCAACCCTGGTCGACCAGTGATTCCAAACGCTTGAGCCGCTTCTGCACGGCTACCGTGCGCTCCGGGTGCGCGAGGATGGGAACCAAACCCTTCAACCTCAACCTGAAGATTAGGTCTTGCATGTAGAAGGGAATGTCGTCTAAGGGCATCTCAATGAGGATATAGCGACTGTCCGCCAGTGTCTGCAGAGACCCGTCTTCGAGTTGCCGGAAGATGTGCGGGGAGGCCTTTATTTCAGCTCCCGGATAGACCTCGAGCTCGACCCCTTCCGACCGCAGCACCTTGTTCAACGAGGCGATTTCCCTCTCGACGACGGCGCGATCTGTCCCGTAAGCTTCATTTGAATGGGGAGTGGCGATTATCGCCGACACCCCATGGGCGACCGCCGTCCTAGCCATCTCGACGCTCTCTTCAACGGCGACGGCACCGTCGTCGAGGCCCGGCAGGATATGCGCGTGTATGTCGACAAACCCACCGTCCGAGGAAAACTCGTCTTTCAAATCCGACATCAGTAAGCTCCTCTGAAGTTAGGAGAACCCCATTTGACGGCTAGACGGCTCTCCCATTCTGAAAAGAGCTGTTCTAAAAAGAGAAAGCTTCTTTGAGGTCCGCCAGCACAAGAAGACGGCTTGTTGAGAAATACTTGGGCTCGCAGGTGGAGAGAACCAGATGCGGTTTGCCTCCCGGCTTTAAGCTCTCCATATCGGTCGGTTTAACTACAAGATTGCCCGTAACTTCGTAGACATAGAGAGAATCTTTTGTGTAAAGCTTTATCTTGTCACCAGCCTTCAAGCGATCCAGGTTTGCGAATGGCGCTCCGTACATCGTCCGGTGACCGGCTATCAGGGCCGTCCCGGGCTGCCCAATTGCGGCCGTTTCCGGCACATAAGCGGGGCCTTTGACCAGATTCGACCAGGTGGCCGTATTGCGAACGCCCGTTCTAAGGCCTATCACATCGATCACGAGAAAGGCGATTTCCTCTCCTGACGTTGCCTGCATACCGCCCGAAAGAGCGGTTGATCTGATGGTGACATTGGCGGTCAAGGTTAGGGGCGTGCCATCGAGGTTCACGCCCCTCATCGTTACCGTGTGAATTCCGACCCCGGCGCTCTCCGGCACCGTAAATTTGATTGACGCCCGTCCTTGGGGATCGGACCGTCCGGTGGCGACCGGGGTCCCGTCAAAGGCGACCGACACCTCCGAGTGCGGCGCAAAGCCATCCCCGCTCACCGTGAGCGATCTTTCAGAGACCGCTTTGATCGCTTTGTTTGAGCGCTCCGCTTTCTCGACGCTCTCCCGCCAGCGAGCTTCAGACGCTCTTTGCGCGTAGCGTGATATAGTGTTCATGACAATTGGCACAAGCGTAGCGATCACGCCGACGACGATCAGAACACTGGTAAAATAGCGCCAAAAGCGCCGGCTCTTCTCTCCGCCTTTTCCAGGAAGCTTGGCCGACAATTGCCTTAGTCTCCTCGCTTATGCATCAGATACTTCCCGCCAAAGCCGGCGGCAGTCAGCGCTATGCCGACACCCATCGAGAGAAGAAGAAGGTCTCCCCCCGTGATTGGAAATGCACCGGGCGCCGACGGAGCAGCCGCCTCACCCGTAATAGCGGCTCCTTCTCCAGCCGCAGGAACGTAGGGCTGAGCTAGAGCTTGAAGAGGAAATAGTGCGGCTAGAGCCATGATGACGACTAGAAGTAAAATCATCCCTACTCTGCGCAAAAGACACAACCTCCTTTCTTTGCCTAGCTAGCTACTTGGCTGTCCCGTTGCGAGTTCTAATATTATGAGCCTACCTCCCCAACAGGATGTACGAAGATTTACCCGTAACACCCACACCGAAAACATTCCTGTTTATTGAATCGCTTAATGCAATGGGCCTGACGTTTACCGTTCACGACGCCCTGTTGTAGGTTGAGGGATCATGGGTAGAGCCTCATGACGCAAGCAGCACGATCGGCGTGTGAAAATGCCAGCTCGTGGATCTCCGCTTGATATACCTAAGAGATGGAGGGCGTGTGCCTGCCGAAGAAAATCCTCCGGAGGCCGAGCGGGCATGGATTTTGCGCTCGCGGCGCAAAAGAGCGAGACCGAGGCGGAAGCGGCGATTTCCTCGCCGGGGAAATCGACCGCGGTTTTCGGAGGTGCGCACACGCCCGAACAGTTGGCAAAGATAGTTGGAGGCAGACTAGTCGTTCATGAGATTGCCAGCCTGGCTGGTTATTCAGCTTTGAAGAGCTCCTTTAGCGTAACGTCTGAGGAGAGCTTCCCGGCAGCCTTGAGGCGCGAACCTTCGGATCTGAAATCCCCCGAAAGCGGGGTAAAGATGGACCCGGTAACGCTGACGGCATACTCGGCATCGTTTACCATCGGTTGCTTCTGGATTATCAAAGAGTACTCTCGATCGGAACCCCCGCCCGTCAGAGCTTTTGGGACCTCATACTCAAACCGGAAGACGCTCTTGCCGCCCGGGGGTATCTTGGCGAGGATTGAGAAGACGGTCTTGTCCAGCTCCGGCGCCACCTCGACAGTTGAGGAGAGGCCGTTGAGGGTTGCGAGCTTAAGCCTGGATTCCTTCGGTACGAAGATCGAGAGATAGGCCTCGTTAGTGCCGGCCGGAGCGCCTGGAGACGCCTTGCCCGCGACATACTCGGTCAGGCCCGAATTGGGCGCCCTATTGTAAAGAGTTACGCTCGTCGACATCTTGGCCCGACCGCCTTCCTGCAGCTCGACGTCGTGAGAGACCGACTCCTTCAAGTAGTAATCGACCTTGTTCATCCCGTAGTTCTCGACGTCGACGAGCAGGTAATCTCCCGTTGAGCGCTTGGTTTCTCCACCATAGCCAAGACTCTTGATTTTGCGCTCTTCCTCGGGATCGACAAGGTAAACCATGAGGTGTTTCTCGTCAAGCGCTCGGCCAAGGGCGCTTGCCAGCTCTCCTGCATTTGAGAAAGAACCGCTGAGCATCTTAGCCCAAACGGCTTCCGCGAGATGCCTGAGGGAGTCCTTGCGGTCAGACCGTTCGTCGAAATCGGCATAGGTATCGGAGAGAGTCCACTTGACGGCATTGCTGGACCCGACCGTCACGCCCAGATCGGGCAGCTTGACAGGGCCGGTCGCTCTTAGAAGATAAGACAGCCCCACCGGGTCTACGGCGATAACCCCATTAGCCTGCTTGCCGGTTGACGCCTTGTAGAGAGAGGCCACGATGGCGGCGGACGTCGGAAAGTCGGGCGACATGTTGGCATTCAGCCATAAGCTTGGCGATGTGCTTAAAAGCGTAGCGTGGCGCTCGACGAAATCGCGTGGGGCCTCGACGGGTTGGGCGTCCGGCTTTCTTAAAGCGTGTATCTCATCGAACCGTTCGAGGGCAAGCTTTCCGTGATCCACGGAGATTATGCCGTAATTGCCAATCAAGCCGCCGGTCGCACGCAGCTCGGCATTGTTCTGAACGGCCAGAAAGTACTCCCGCCTACCGTCCCCACCCAGGATGGCTGGAAGAATTTTCGCCACCATCCTACCCTTTTCGATGGCGGCGCTCGCCGCTTTGATTTGCCATTCGAGTTCTCGTCTGGCCTTGGCGACGGGGGGGATAAGAAACGTCTTAGGTATCTCCGTTTCGTCTTCGCGAGCGGCTCGCATCTCACCGCCGGCGCGCCCGAGACGCTCCTCCGCCTTCGCGAAGACGGTCAGGTCCATCTCGCCGGTCTTTATCCAACTTCTCTTCGCCCGCTCGAGTTCCGCGTAGAGATCAGCCAGCTCAGCACCGGCTCTTATCGAGCGTTGTCCGACGACGACTATCCCCTCGACCGCCCTCAGACTGTTTCCAACGACCGGAATGGAAGATACAAGACGAGGTCCGGGAATCTGAAGCAATCGCTGGGCCTCCGATAATTCTTCCTGAGCCGACGTGAGGCGCTCTTTACCCTCACGGCTTTTTCCACCTTTGATAAGCAAAGCGGATTCGGATACGGCGGCTTTCGCCTTTTCAAGACGTACCTTGATCTCCCTTGAATCCCTGGCCATGGTGGCGGCCAGGAATACCACCAGTACAACGGCGGTAGAAAGAGCGGCTCCGATTGTCAGTGCTCTTTTGGACCGCCATCTTTTTCTAACCCTTTTGCGTTTCTTAAACTTTGGTGCCATCGCGCGATTATTACCCGACCGACCGTATAGATTAAACTGAGGCATAGATAGACTGAGCAATTCCAAATTAACCTCGCGAACCCCTGAAGTAACGGACGCCGACTTGTCATCGACCGTATATCAATGGGGTTTACGCTTTGCTGCTAAGCTGTTAAAATTATGTGAAAGGTAGTGCTAGCTGTGGCGATAGGAGAGTCAGATGGGCAGAACTTTCGACGTCAACGACGAGGACATCGGCATTCGCACCTTTCAGATACGCAAGCAGCGGCAGGTTGAACGAGCAATCGAAAAGATACGCTTCAATATGGGTAAGGAGTGGCAAAAGCTCTCCGCCGAGGAGGAGGAGATACTTGAGTGGGCGCTAGGTGAGGCCTGGGCCATGATGGGCTTCTCCGATTGGGAACACATCGGCTTCTCCTTCATGGAGTATGCGGACGCCCAGCAGATAATCCTCCTGGCCAGGGAGGTCGTCGAGCACAGAATGCCAGGCACCAAAGCGATCGAGCAGATACATCAGATGCTGAACGGTCTCTCACAGAAGCCGGAAGATTAGCTTCTAGCTTCTAGCTTCTAGCTTCTAGTTTCTAGTTTCCAGCTTGTATCGCCTTCTTCTTGGCTTCGATCGATTGCTTGACCTTCTTGAGGCGGAAAAGATCCTCTCTCGCCCGCTCTTCGAGGGCCATCTGGATGTACTTGACCTGCTCTTTCAAGGCGGGAACGACGACGTAGTCAAGAGCGTTTACCCGGCGGCGGGTCTTTTGGATCTCGTCACCGAGCCGTCGGAGCTTGGTTTCGACGGCTGCTATCTCGATGACGGTGTCGATCTCATGCTCGAACTTCTCGGCGACCTCATTCACGCGGCTAGAAACGCCGGTCAGAGAGTAACCGCGGGCCAGCGTCGAGCGTTTGACGCTCTTCTTCTGGACGTTTGGAACCGGCACGCCCATGATATAGCTCCCACTGATATCGACGCTGACCTCCCCCCTAGTAGCCAGAGACGCCGACTTGAGGGTCACGGACCCGTCAACCGCTTTGGCCACCGCAAGCGAAAAGGCGGATTCTTTCGAGGCCTCTTCAAGCCTGCGGCTCGATTCGAGGACCTCGTCCATGATCGACATGAATTCGATCAGGAGAGCGTCCCTCTTCTGGGAGAGCAAGTCACGGCCCTGCTCGGCTAGGGCGATCTGGTTCTTCCTGGCCAGAAGCTCAGTTCGTGTAGGGTGTACCTCTTCAGCCACTACGCACTCCATTCTCTCAAGCTGTCAGCCGTCAGCTTTCAGCTTAATTCTTGAGCCGCAAGCCCTTAAAAGCTGATCGCTGATAGCTGATAGCTGATAGCTAGAAGCTCGCACATCCTTAAAGCTCGGATGTAAAGCAACCTAGCATACAATATGAGCCTTTCATGAGACGGCTCCGATCTCCTCGGACTCGACCCCTTCCTCTTCCTTCGTCGAGACGAGATACTTATCGATGTGCTCTTGCTTGATCTGCTTCAGCTCGCTCTTCGGCAGCATGGACAGAAGCTCCCAGCCTATTTCGAGCGTGCGATCGATCTCCCGGTCCTCGTCCCCTTGACCGATAAAGATGTTCTCAAAATCGTCAGCGAACTTGAGGTACTTCCGGTCGGTCTCCGAGAGCGCCTCCTCGCCGATGATCGAGACGAGCCTGCGAAGATCGCGCCCCTGCGCGTACGCCGCATAAAGCTGGTTGGCAACCCCCCGGTGATCCTCCCTCGTCTTGCCCTCGCCGATACCGAGGTTCATCAGTCGAGAGAGGCAAGGCAGAGAATCGATCGGCGGATAGATGCCACGCCGGTGCAGGTGCCTACCGAGAACTATCTGCCCCTCGGTGATGTAGCCGGTGAGGTCCGGGATCGGATGGGTGATGTCGTCGTCGGGCATGGTAAGGATCGAAAGCTGGGTGATCGAGCCTTTCTTGCCCTTCAACCGACCGGCCCTCTCGTAAATCTGTGAGAGGTCGGTATACATGTAGCCCGGGTAACCGCGGCGCCCGGGAACCTCTTCGCGGGCGGTCGATATCTCGCGCAGCGCCTCGCAGTAGTTCGTCATATCGGAGAGGATGACGAGCACCTGCATATCGTGCTCGAACGCCAGAAACTCGGCAACCGTCGAAGCGCAGCGCGGCGTGATGTTCCGCTCGATCGTCGGGTCGTCGGCCAGGTTCATAAAGAATACGACCCGCTCAAGTGCTCCCGTCCGCTCGAAGTCCTTGCGGAAGAAGGCGGCTTCGCGGTGGGTGATGCCCATCGCGCCGAAGACGATGGCGAATTGCTCGCCCGTCGTGACCTTGGCCTGGCGGATGATCTGGGCCGTTAGCTCGTTGGCGGGAAGGCCCGCGCCGGAGAAGATCGGGAGCTTCTGGCCGCGAACCAACGTGTTCAACCCGTCGATAGCCGAGATGCCGGTCTGGATGAAGTCGGCCGGTTTCTCGCGCTGCGCCGGGTTGATCGGCGCACCGGTGATCGACTCCCTCTTTTCCGGGAGTATGCGCGGGCCGCCGTCGATCGGTTCGCCGACGCCGTTGAGGACGCGGCCTAAAAGATCGATGGAGAGGTCTAGCTTTGCGACCTCCTCACGGAAGCGCACGGTCGTTTTAGCGACGTCGAGGCCCTGAGTCCCCTCGAAAACCTGGATCGCCGCGTACTTTTCCGTACACTCGAGAACCTGACCGCTCCGCCTGGCGCCGTCATCGAGCAGGATGTCGACCATCTCGCCGTAGGAGACGTTGTGCACGTTCTCCACGAAGATCAGCGGCCCGGAGATGTATGTGACCGTCCGGTAGTCCCGCTGTATCAGAGACATGCCGATTAAGCTCTTATCGGCGGTTGCCTCCTTTTTCGATATCACCTTTTCCATTACAGCACCTCTAGAGAGACGATTTCCTGATTTATCCTATCGACAAGGCCCTTTATCCTCTCGGGCGCTTCCTTGATCGGGATCTCCTTCATGCGCGCTATCTCGTCCTTGAACGGGAGCTCGAATATCTGGCCGAGGCCGATTCCCCGCCTCAGAGCCTCGTTTATCGCACTGTAGAAGGAGGTGATCGCCTTCAACATCCAGTACTGCTTCTCGAGAGGACAGAATGAGTCAATCTCATGGAAGGCGAACTGCTGCAGATAGTCTTCCCTCAGCATCCGGGTAACCTCCAGAATCGCCTTCTCGGATTCCGGAAGAGCGTCCGGGCCTACCAGTTGGACGATTTCCTGGAGCTCCGATTCCTTCTGAAGAAGAGTCATCGCTTTATCTCTCAGCTCGAAAAACTCCGGCGTCACGTTCTGAGCGTACCACTCCTTGATCTGGCCCATGTAGAGTGAGTAGCTCTTGATCCAGTTGATGGCCGGGAAGTGGCGCCGGTGGGCGAGGCTCGTGTCGAGCGCCCAGAAAGCGCCGGTTATCCGGAGCGAGTTCTGGGTCATCGGCTCGGAAAAGTCACCGCCCGGAGGCGATACGGCCCCGACCACGGTGACCGAGCCTATCCGTGCGTCGCCGCCCAGACAGATCGTCCGACCGGTCCGCTCGTAGAAGCTAGCCAACCTCGTCGCGAGATACGCCGGGTATCCTTCCTCTCCCGGCATCTCCTCGAGCCGGCCGGAGACCTCTCGCAGGGCCTCGCCCCAGCGGGAGGTCGAGTCGGCCATCATGGCCACGTCGTAACCCATGTCGCGGTAGTACTCCGCAAGCGCGATGCCGGTATAAATGGAGGCTTCCCTGGCCGCCACCGGCATATTCGAGGTGTTTGCGATGAGGATCGTCCGGTCCATCAGAGGATTGCCGGTCTTCGGGTCAACAAGCTCCGGGAACTCCGAGAGAACTTCCGTCATCTCGTTGCCCCGCTCGCCACAGCCCACGTAGACGATGATGTCGGCGTCGGCCCACTTGGCAAGCGTTTGCTCGGTAACCGTCTTGCCGGTCCCGAACCCGCCCGGAATGATGGCGGATCCCCCCTTCGGTATCGGGAAGAAAGTATCGAATATCCGTTGGCCCGTAATAAGCGGCATTTCGGGATCGAGCTTCCGCGTGTATGGCCGCCCTTTACGCACCGGCCACACCTGCATAAGCTGGACCTTCGTACCGTCTGAAAGAGTGCAGACGGTGGCATCGACCGGGAATTCTCCCTCGAAGATGGTCTCCACACTGCCGCCGCCACCAAAGGGTACCATTATCCGGTGCTCGATGCTCGAAGTCTCTTTTACCGTACCGATTATATCGCCCTCTTGGACCACATCCCCCTTCTTAACTTTCGCTATGAAGGTCCATTTTTTATTGCGGTTAAGGGCGGCGATTTGGACGCCTTTGACGATAAAGTCGCCGTATTGCTTGGCGATCTCCGGTAGCGGCCTCTGGGTCCCGTCAAAAATGCTCGTCAGAAGGCCGGGGCCCAGCTCAACCGTCATCGGGCTCTCGGTGCTATCGACCGGCTCTCCCACGCGCAGGCCCGAGGTGTCCTCGTAAACCTGAACCACCGCGAGGTCGCCTTCAAGTCTGATCACCTCGCCGATAAGCCCGTGCTCGCCGACGTGCACGACGTCGTACATGCGCGAGCCCCGCATGCCTTTGGCCTCGACGACGGGACCGGTGATCTTCGCGATTGTGCCTTTGATCATGTCCTTCCCACCTTAAGCTTACTTAGTGGTGCCAGGTTTCTCTCTTGGATATTTAACCAAGGACCCGCACCATAGCTCATCAAACAGTTAACCCTGCCCGAGTTTGATGTCAAATCCTACGGCCCGCCTGATCAAGCGCCGAATATATTCAGGCCTGGCATCGCTGGATTCGACCCTATCCTTGGCCGGAATAGGGATGACGATCGGACGGTATAGCTTATCGATCTTCTCCTTGACCCTATCGTCCATCTGCGCCATCAGATCTTCGTCGATCGCAACGATTCCCGAGCGATCATCGTTGATCAAGGCTACCAACTGCTTCTTTGCCTCTTCCGCATCATTGGCTTCAAGGACGTCGACGCCCGCCAACCTGAAACCGAATGCGCTCTCGCTTTTTGTCAGAATTACCAACTTATACAAGTACCAACGCCTCTTTGATTCTGTCGTCCGGCATCCCGACCGCTTTGCCCTGTAGGATGATACGCAAATTTACAACCTCGTTGAACTTCGCCCATACGTAGGCTACCAGTAGGGAGAGACTCAGCGGATCTCCCTTGAAGAGGGCGACCGTCTTCTTGACGATTCGCTCCTCCATAAGCCGCTCCATGACGGAGATCGAACCTGTCTCAAAGAACCGCTTTAGCCCTTCGCCAAGAGTCTGGCCGTAGCTGGTGTCTCTTATAGCTTCAACCAGATCTTCGACCTCCGAGAGCTTGGCCAGCTCCACAAGTCTTTCGATGCCGAGTTCGCAACCACCTTTGATAAAATACCTGGCAAGTCCTTGCTCTCTCATCCCCTCCGCCAGTGCTTCTTTGCCCCTCGGCGATTGACTGAATCTTTTAACAGCCGAAATCTTCCTCGGTCCTTCCTCCACAACGTTTTGGAGTAATTTATCTGCAAGATGTTCCTTGACAAGGCGCATGGCCGTCATAATGTTCACAAAGTCGATCTCTCGACTGAAGAACTCGTGGACGAGCCGTATGTTGAGTGAGGCCCCGCGGAAGAGGCCTCGCTCCGTCTCGGCCATCGCAAATTCGTAGTAGAACTTATCCAGGCTCAACTCGAGATCGGCAAGATTCTTCGTCTCCAGATAGCGCCGATAGCCATCCTTTAAGGGCTTGGCGTATGGAATACGCCAGTTGGCCAGAAGGTCGATACTGGCCTTGACGCTGGGTTGTTTAATAAGCTCGCTGAGAGTAACCTCATCGAGCTGACCTGCCGGGATTAACTGCCTCTTGAGCTCATCTTCGCTTGCTTCGGCATGCTTTCCCCTTATTATCGTGCGCAGGTTGTGTAAGTCCCAGCGGCCCAGAAGAAGGTTGATCATCTTCGAGGCCTCTTCATTCCCACCGACGATCTTGAGCACCTTATTGAATGTTGTTGTCAGGTGGTCCTTCAGGCCCTCTTCAATGCCAAGAATCCCCGGGTACTTGACCGTGCCCTTCTCTACATCCTCGCGGTACTCGCTCTTCCCAAGAGCAGCAACGACTTCCTCCACGTCGCTCATTGCGAGGAGGTTCTCGAAAAAAGCGCGGCTAAAAAGACCGCTCTTCATCGCCCTGATTCGGGCATTGATATAGCCGTAATCAACCTGAGGTTTTTCTATCGCTATTCGCATTGCTGCCTTAACCAAATAGTATCGACGCTACATCAGGCTTTAGGACCGCTCTTGCTTTGTCCAATCGAGAATCGAGCGTGTTAACGAAGGTGATACGGCCATCCACAGTCGTGACGGCTAGACCGCCGCCGCACTCCAGGTCCGTTCGTAGCTCATAATCGGCGCCCAAATCTTTCAAGATGGACTTGGCGATATCTTCATCGCGCTTATCGACAGAGATAACGATCTTTCCCTGGGTATTAGCCAGTGCCTCTGAAGCGAGCTTGCGAAAAACTTCCCTGTACTCGGAAGACTCCCTAATCTTCTGTACCCGCTCGGATATCCGGTCGAAGACCTGGGAAATGAGCGAGTCCTTGGCTTGAATGACCGCCTTTTTGACGGTGAAGCTCGCCTCATTCAAAATCTTCGAACGCTCGGATTTCAAAAGAGCTTCCGCTTTTACCATGTGGGCTTGCTTAATAGATGTGCCCTCTTGCTCAGCTTCTTTGATTATTTGGTCCGCTCTTGCCTTGGCCTGGGACAGGATGCGCTCGCACTCCGCGCGGCCCTCCTCTTCCAAAGCCTTTAGCATGTCCTCTAAAGCCATAACTTACATCCTCTTACTTTAAGGTGTCCATCCGCTTACTTTAGGGTGGTCAAGATCATTGCGGCGATAACGAAGCCCAAAACCACCATAAGTTCCGGCAGGGCTTCCAGGGCGATAATCATACCGGCCACTTCCGGCTTCTCAGCAATCGCCCCGGCTCCAGCAGCGCCGATCCTGGCCTGGGCAAACGAGGTCGCCAAAGCCGACATAAAGATGGCCGCCGAAGCGCTGATTGCCTTCCATGCTGCAAGCTCCAAAGTTTTCACCTCCTCGCTTTAAATGGCTTGTACTCTTTGCCGCCCGGTTCATAAAACCTATTAAAGAACTCTAACACGTTAAGTCGGATTGAGTGTATCGTCGGGCTGAAAGCCCCGACAACTAAGTTTATCACGTGAAGCAGGAGCGCGATCAAACCGCCAACCACTATCCCTATACCGGGCATAGAAGTTTTAAGATCTATGGCAAGCTCGTTCGCAACTTCGGCCAGAATGACGCCGGCCAAACCGAGCGCCATGATACGCGCGTAAGAAAAGATGTTTCCAACAAGACCGAAGATTTCCATGATTCCCAGGAAACCGGCGCCGTAGAAGATCAGCGCGACGCTTATGATCCCAACCGCCGTTGCAAAACCTATCCCAACGAACTGCGACTTAAGGACAAGCCAGATGAAGAGACCGACGACCGTTGCAAAGAGCAAGAGGAACTGTCCCGCCCGCTCCGAGGCGTGCTTCGTCGCCTTCTCGCGCATCGAGTTTACAACGCCTAAAATGAGACCGAGCATAATGTGGGCGAGCCCGAGACCAATGGTTATGTAAAGTAGGGTCATCATGCCTTCTACGCGCTCGAACGGTATCCCGACGCCGCCGATCTCTATGTGCTTCAGGAGGCCAAGCTCCTTCGGGATATTGCCGAAGGCTTCCCCGAATAGGAAGCCGAAAACCATGGCGGATATCCCGAGGGCCATGAAAATGCTCCCCACCGCCTCGATCGTCTGCTTGCCCTTGAATTTCATCCTGGCAAAAAGGCCTGCGAAGAAGATCAAAAGGCCATACCCAACGTCTCCCACGATCAGACCGAAGAAAGCGGGTATGAAGATGGCGAGGAAAGGTGTCGGGTCGACCGTTCCATACCGGGGCGGCTGGAGGATCTTCAGAATAACCTCGAATGGCTTCGACCAGGATGGATTCTCGAAGACGATCGGCGCTTCCTCAAGCTCATGGTGGTCCACCGGCAGTTGAGCGATGATGATGCGCTCTCCATATCGGTCGTGTAGTATCTTCTCGGTCTTCTTGAGCTGTTTCACCGGAAGCCAGCCCGTTATGACGAAAGTAAAATCGGTTTGAGCAAACTGGGGAACGACCCCCAGCTCTTCAGTCCTGTCTCTCAGCACTTCGGAGATGGCGGAAAGCTTAAGGTACCATTCTTTAGATATCTCCGCCAACTCATCCTTTATTTTTGCCAGCGTCTTTGGCAGCTCCGCCCGGCGCTCGCTTATCTTGGCGAGCGCGACGTCAAACGGCTCGTGGGCTAGATCCGGGGGCAGCCGGACCTCGTTTACGTTTCCGGCGAGGAATTGGTGAACCTGGGTGGAGTAGCGCTTGTTAAAGATGGCCAGCGCCGCCGTCGTCTCATCGTCGACGTCCGTCGAGACGATTTCAAACTGATCGTGCGTGAGCTGGGACATCTCTTTGTTTATGAGGTCGAGAAGCGATTTGTACTTGCTCTCAAGAAGGAAAGCGACGGTTTCGAAACCCTCGAGCGCCACTATCTGCCGAGCCAATGGCTCTATTTTCTGGACTATCTGCTGGTATCTCTCGAGGGAGTTGAGCTCCAGCTCGAGATTACTCCTGGCGTTCGCCAGGTCCCTCGTCTTTTCGTCGAGCTCCGCTATGAGCTGGTTAACGTTGTTCTTGAGCTCCTCGGTATCGTCTCGCCAGTACTCATGGTAGTACATGTCCTTAACCTGGTCGGCGCCTTCCGGCTTTTGGGCTGGCTGGATGGTGGTCAGAATACCGTTGACCCTGATGAGGATGTTCTCCAGGTTGCTTCTGAGCTGCGCCGTTTTTTCATCCATGCTCATGCGGCGCAGATTCTGCTCCCCGACGGCAAGCTTTTTTGAGACGTCCTCAATGTGAAGAATCCCAAGCTGATGCAGCGTGCCGATCACATCATAAAAATACCGCTTCGGCCCTATGACCTGCACTTTTGCCATCGATACGAGCATTTGCAAACCCTCCTTGGGGCCAAAAGGTTAAGGAATGACCAGCATATCCACCTTGCTGACGGCTTCATCCAACCGCTTTAAACCATCCTTGGTGACCGCTTGAGTCTCAGCCTGTATGGATGATTTGATTTTTTCAGCTTCCTTTTCGGCCTTCGCGACCTCGGCGTCAAAAAACACCTTCGCCTTCTTCGGGCCTTCCTCGCCGGCCTTCTCCTTGATGGCAACGCCTTTACGCCGCGCTTCAGCTACTATATCCTCCGCCCGCTTACGGGCTTCCAAGACCTTGGCATTGATGGTCAATTCTTTTTCACGGATGATGTCGAGCGCGCTACCCTTTTCAACGGTGTTCCTGTGTATTTGAAGCTCGGCTACCTCGTTCGCCATCTCTTCGTTCATTAAAGATCCTCCAAAACTAGACCGTATGCAAACTTAAAACTAACTCCTATCCTTTCGTCAAATTATAATGCATTGCCCGTGATTGCTTTCTCAGAATTGAGTAATCCTTCACAATTTATTCGTAATCCTTCCCGGATTACAAATTTTAATATCTTTTAAATACCCGAAGATTGAATTAGGTGCGTTGTTATCATTTTGCTTACAAACCCAATTCTATCAGATGCATTCTATTACAGCTACCCCTTGAATAAAAAAACAGCCATAAATTGCTTAATCCCGGCGCCATTTGACGCGAACAAAATCGGCTCCCTGTAGCCAACTAATATTTAAATCGCCGGAAAAAGCCTTTTCAAATTCTTTACCGATCTTCTCGGCCAGAGTCACTTCGGTCGTTTCAACGGTAATACCTCCGTCAGCGTCTTTGACCTCGAATAAGCGGGCGGCGACATTACGGTGGCGGTGCTTCTCGGAGATGTTGTGTATGAGGTTCACCGCCTCCTCCTTGTGGCCCCTTAAGAAACCGCCACTGAGATGGACTACCCCGTCAACCCTCCGCTTTTCCAAACGCTCGTCACCCGGGCAGAGGGCGACCCGCGCCGCGCCGCGGCGGGCCAACGCACGGTGCTTTTCAGGATCGTCGTACCACTTGTGGCCGTCGAACACGGCCGTACATCGCTCGCAGATCTTCAAGGTCACCGGTTAAACCTCCCGCTTTAACGTGCTTAGGAACGAGTTCGCCAGCCAGGCCGTCGCGATTTCCAGGCTACTCTTATTATTTCCACATCCGGCACCAAAAATTAGGTCGGTTGTCCCTCGTTTTCCTGGTTAGCGAAAGCTTGAAAGTGTGAGCATTAGAGGTCTTCATTTGTTGAGGTAGATGCGCGGCACGCGCTTGTTGATCATGCAGACGATCTCGTAGTTTATGGTGCCCAGAAGGTCGGCAAGCTCGTCGGCGGTGATTCTCTCGTCACCCTGGCGACCGATTAGAACGATTTCATCTTCCGGAAAGTACTCGTCCTGGCCGCCCTCGACCATGAACTGATCCATGCAGACGTTGCCGATTATGCGGCAGCGGCGTCCACCGATCAGAACATCCGCGATATTCGAAAACCTCCTAGTGTAGCCATCTCCATACCCCATGGGAATTGTTATGATCGTAGTCGGCTTTTCGGTCAAGCGAGTATGGCCGTAGCTTACACCCTCGCCGGGAGCCAACTCTTTGATAAATGATGCTCTCGCCTTCAGCGACAAGGCGGGTTGAATATCTATCCGACCGAACGTCGCGGGCGAGGGATGGAGCCCGTAGAGCGAGATGCCAACCCTCACCATGTCCAGGTGAGTCCTCGGGCTCAGAAAGGTCGCCGCGCTGTTCGCCGCGTGGATAATCGGGTCTATCTCCTTCGGCAGCAAAGAAAGGACTCCTTCAAACCGATCCATCTGCAGATCGGTGAGGTCGCTCGCTGGATCTTCAGCCTTCGCAAAGTGGGTGAACATGCCCTCCAGCCGCGTATTGGGCAGCATTTGAACGGCCTTAACCAGGTCGATTGCGCTTGAAGCCGGGACGCCGGTCCGGTTCATGCCCGTGTCGATCTTTAAATGCAAACGGGCGACCTTCCCCCGTCTGGCGGCTTCCTTATCCAAAGCTTCAATGAACTCGTAAGAGCAGACCGTCGCCGAAAGGTCATACTCGATGATCTGAGCGGCGGCTGATGGCGGCGGTTCCGCCAGAATGAGAACGGGAGCGTCCACGCCGTCTTTACGCAGTTCGATCCCCTCTTCGGTCAGAGCCACGCCAAGCCAATCCGCCCCGGCTTCAACGGCGGCCCTGGCAACGGGCAAGGCGCCGTGGCCGTAACCATCCGCCTTGACGACGGCCATCACCATGACCCCGTCGCCGATCTCCCGCCTGACGACTCGAACGTTGTTGCGAATAGCGTCGAGGTCGACCTCCACCCAAGCGGGACGACGATAAAAGCTCCCTCGCTCATCAACTGGCTTTTCTATTAAAGGTTCAAGTTCAAAATCGGACATCTCGCTTCCCAAAAAACCTCGCTCGTGCCTTATTGCTTTACATCTCCGCTTGATCGACAGAGGTGCTTCCAGCTATGAGCTGCGAGCTGCGAGTTAGAACCCAACGCTTGGATGCATACAGATGAAAACGTAGATTATTGCTTCTACCGGTATGCCTTCGGGCGAGCCACTAGCTTGCCCCTACATCCACAAAGCGATCCCATCCGTCGCAAATAGCGCCTCTAATACACGTATATTTGCTTTGAAGCTCAAAACTCATAGCTCAAAGCTGCCTTAAGCGGCGGTCGGGCACGCCACCGGCGTGCCCCTACCTACTTATCGTCCTCACGATATCAGCCTTGGTGATAATTCCGATGGGCTTGCTGTCCTCGACGACGGGGACTCGATCGACGTGGTGATCTACCATCAGCGTCGCCACATCCTCAATCGTCGCGTCCGGATCGACCGCCACTACCCGCTCGCTCATGACGTCCTCGACTCTTGCGCCAACCGCTTTCCTGAGCTCCTCGTTGAAGCGCTGGGCGGGGTTTGGTAGGTAGATGAAGCTGTCCAGCACGTGAATGACCGTGGGATAACGGAGCCGCACGTCTCGCATGATCAGGTCCGTCGAGCTTACCATGCCGACGATCCGCCCCTCATCATCTACGACGGGCGCCCCACCAATCCCTTTTTCAGTGAAGATCTCGGCGGCCTTCTTAACCGAGACGCCCCTCTTGAGGACGATCGGGTTTGGGGTCATGATGTCTCTTGCCTTCAGCTCTTCTATCATTCTGCACCTCACGCTCAATTTTACCGTTAGCGGCTATTCAAAAACCAGACTTGACTGAAACTCGGAACTCAACCGGCGCCTCCGGCGCCTACTCGGAACTCGAAGACCTTTTCAGTATCGACTTTCAAGTTTCCATCAGCTTTTTAAAGGCCTCTGGTAAAAAGTCGGACAAGTCATTCGCCATCAGCGAGTACTGCGTCAAGTTTTCGGCGGCGATATCGCCGGCCAGACCATGCAAATAAACTGCCAGCTCAGCCGCCTCATGTGGCGCCAATCCTTGAGCCATAAGAGAGCCGATGGCCCCGGAAAGAATGTCCCCGGTCCCGGCAGTGGCCATTCCCGGATTTCCGGTCAGATTGACCGTCAGGTCGTTTTCGAAAGCGATAACGCTTCTTGCTCCTTTAAGAACGACCGTGCCCCGAATCAACTCCGCCGCCCGCCTGGCAAACCCGAGCCCGTCATTCTCAATTTCCGCAGTCTCAACCCCAAGAAGCCTTCCCAGCTCGCCGGCGTGAGGCGTTATGACCAGTTCTCCCTGCCTTTCGGTCAGCCTCTCAATCTCGCCGGCGTAAGCGTTGAGCCCGTCCGCATCGAGAACTATGTCCTTAGCGATATTGACCAGCAAGCCTCTGACGACCTGCGCCGTCTCTTTATCCCGGGACAGCCCGGGACCAATAACGACCGAGCGATAACGATCCATGACAGCCCCTAAAGTCTCTACGGCCTCCATCGAAATACCGTGGCTCGAAGTTTCCGGCAAGAGATACTTTACGGCCTCGACCACGCCTGCGGAGATGACCGGCTCGATCGACGAAGGCGCGGCTATCCCCACGATGCCGGCGCCCGTCCGCATCGCCCCCCGGGCGGTCAGAATGGCGGCCCCCTCCATTCCGGCCGAGCCAGCCACGACCAGGACGCCGCCACGGCTCCACTTGTGCTGCATGGGATCGTAATCGGGAAGGAGGGCTTTCAGCCTCGCCGGATCGCTTAAGTTGACCCCGCCCGCTTCTTCGACGAAAGAGCGCGGAATGCCGATATCCACTACCGAGATCCTGCCGGCGAACGCCGCGCCTGGATAGAGGATGAGCCCGATCTTCGGACAGGTGAAGGTGACGGTGACGTCGGCCTTGACGCAGGCCCCCTCGACTTTGCCGCTGTCGGCAACGACCCCCGACGGCACGTCGGCGGAGATAACCGGCGTTTTCGCTCCGTTAACCAGCTCGATAACCTCGACCGCGAGGCCTCTTACTCCTCCGGCGAGCCCAAAACCAAAAAGGGCGTCGATGATCCCGTCGGCTTCAGTAATCCGCTGCTTTAAATCCTCTTTTCGGTCGAGCGGTAGAGTTGCTATGTCCTCAGGAAGCCGGTCGAAAGCCCGGCGCGTATCCGGCGTAAAGGAGTCTATCGGGATGGCGTGGAAGACGATGACGCCGAAACCGGCCTCTCTGAGCAGGCGGGCCGCGACAAAGCCATCGCCCCCGTTGTTTCCTTTACCGCAAACGACGACGGCCTTTCGCTTGGCATGAGGCAATCTCCGAAACTCGTCTGCAAGCGCCTTTCCGGCCCGTTCCATGAGGTGACCGGTGTCCACGCTGAGCTCTTCGAGCGCGCGCTTTTCAATCGCGAGCATCTCCGACGACGTTACGGCCTTCACGCTACTCAACTCCGATGGCGATCGCAGACGCGACGGCGGACTGCCGATTGAAGGAAAGGCTTATATAAACATCACAGATTCCCTTATCTCTCGCAAGGTCGCCGGCTTGACCGTTCAGCCTGAGAAAGGGTCTTCCCCACTTGTCCCGGCAGACTTCCAAATCCCTCCACCTGACTCGGCGGAGTCCCGTACCAAGGGCTTTGAGGGCCGCCTCTTTGGCTGCAAACCGGGCCGCGAAGTGAAGCTGCGGTCGCTTCCTGGCCAGGCAGTAGTCGCATTCGCTCTGGGTAAAGAGGCGCTCCATAAGTCCTTGATGGCGCTTAAGAGCTGCATCCATCCGGTCGATATCGACTATATCAACGCCAATGCCTTTAATCATTCTACCGTCACGCTTTTCGCTAAATTCCTGGGCTGATCCACATCGCAACCCCGCACTTTGGCGATATCGTAAGCGAGAAGCTGCAAAGGAACGACGGCGACAAGGGCGGACAACGCTTCCAGAGTCCTGGGAACGTAAAAGACGTGCTCCGCAAAGTTCTTAATCCCCTCGTTGCCCTCCGTCGCGACGGCGATCACGGAGGCGCCGCGCGCTCGGACTTCCTGTATGTTGCTGATTATCTTCTCGTAGGTGTGAGCATCCGTCGCCACCGCCACCGCCGGGCAGTCCTCGTCGACGAGAGCGATCGGCCCGTGCTTCATCTCCCCGGCGGCGTAACCCTCCGCATGAATGTAGGAGATTTCCTTGAGTTTTAGCGCCCCTTCGAGGGCGACCGGCAACCCGATACCCCGCCCGAGGAAAAGAAAGTCTTGACAGCCAGCGTAGGTTTGAGCGGCAACTCCAACCTCGCTTCTACACTCGAGCGCCCTCTCTATCCTGTTGGGCAGGCCGCCTAGCTCGTCCACGATCTCAGAGCGCTCTTCCGGGGAGATCGTCTCCCTGACCTGGGCAAGATAGAGGCCGAGCGTGTAGATCGCGGCCAACTGGCTGACGAATGTCTTCGTCGCCGCAACGCCGATCTCCGGACCGGCGTGCGTATAGACGGTGCCGTCGGCCTGTCGGGTTGCGGTCGACCCGACAACGTTCGCTATCGCCAAGACCTTGGCGCCGACCTCGGACGCAATCCTCATGCTCGCCAGAGTGTCGGCCGTCTCGCCCGATTGGGTGATCGCGATGACGAGGCTTCCCGGGCCGATTAGTAGATGGCGGTAGCGAAACTCGCTGGAGAGATCGACCTCGACCGGTAGGTGAGCCCAGGCCTCGATGACCTGTTTTCCAATCAGCGCCGCATGATAGGAGGTACCGCAGGCCACGACCACTATTTTATCGAGGGAGCGAATCTCATCAACTGAAAGGCCGGGCATCTCCCCCATAAAAACTCCGCCGTCCAAAAGGTACGGACGTAGGGTCTCTCTCACCGCGACCGGCTGCTCGTAAATCTCCTTCAGCATGAAGTCACCGAAGCCGCTTTTCTCCGCAGCTTCGGCGTCCCAGGTCACGACGATCTCCTCTCGCTCGACCGGTAAACCATCCAGCGTCATTATGGAGCAGCCCTCTCTCGTTACCCTCGCCATCTCTCCGTCGTTAAGAACGAGGATTCTCTTGGTGTGGCTGATGACCGCCGGAATGTCGGAGGCGATGAACTGCTCGCCCTTTCCAAGCCCGAGGATGAGAGGGCTGTCCTTGCGCGCAACGATAAGCTCTTCGGGGTGGTCGACGCTTATCACCGCGATCGCGAAGGAGCCGCGAACCCGACCGAGCGCTTTTCGCACCGCCTCGTAAAGATCGCCTTCATAGCTCTCTTCAACGAGGTGGCTCAAGGTCTCCGTGTCGGTCTGGGAGTTGAAAACGTGCCCTTTGCTCTGAAGCTCCTCTCTGAGCTGAACGAAGTTCTCGATGATGCCGTTGTGAACGATGGCAATCCTGCCGGTGCAATCGACGTGGGGATGGGCATTCTCCTCGGACGGAACTCCGTGCGTCGCCCAACGCGTGTGGCCGATTCCGATCATGCCGGAAGGAAGTTGTTCCTCAAGGGCGGAAGCCAGCTCAGCAAGCTTTCCCTTTCTTCTCACGACACTGAGCTCCTGGCCGTTAAGGATAGCGAGACCGGCTGAATCGTAGCCCCTATACTCCAGCCTTCTCAAACCGCCCATAAGAATCGGTACCGATTCTCTGCTTCCAATGTAGCCGACGATTCCGCACATGCACATACTCCTTTCGCTTGTCGGCCAAGAGGGCATGTACCGGTACGGCAACCCGCCGCAAGCTGGATATGCGAGCAGGCCGTCTGCTGAAGGGATAGAGCCACTCAGAGCCCCTTTGTCCCGCAAGTCGCCCCGCGGTTTTGTCCGGGCTTACGTAACGACCGTGGCCGGCCGGAAGGCACCCGCCGAAATGTCGATAAACCTTCTCCTCGTCAACTCGGGAAACCCGAGTCCCGGCGCTTGATTGCTATTCGATTACCATCCCACTGCAGGCGCCCTCTGGCTACCTACAAAAGTAATTTTACCTGAAAACGCCCGGGGACAAAATGATGTTCTGGGAACTCTTGAAAAATGCTTGACTGGTGGAACGTACTCATGCACGCACATCCGAATAACCGAATTGCTTATCCCTTGAGCTTTAGAATAACGACCACCACATCGTCGGGCAACTTACCGCCGGCGAAGTCGCGGGCCGATTTGACCATCTGTTCGGCGAGCTCCTGCGCGTTCACCCCGAGGGTGCCAATCGCGGTGACGGCGAATCCGATGCTCGTCGAGGCAAGGTCCTCGTAGGCGGGGACGAACTCCAGCATGCCGATCCACTCATGGGCACCGTGCACTATTCCAAAAGCGGCCAGCCAAGGGAGCGCAATGACGAGAGGAAGTCGCAGAGGTCTGCGGACGGTTGTCAAAAGGGCTATGCCCATCGAGAAGAACGCCAGACCGTAAAAGAAAAAAATGACTATGGGTTGGCTAAAGATCTGAAGAATCAAGACCTATCTCCCATGTAAGGAGTTACCGGGCTTTGAAAAGCACTAGAACACCAGCGCCGGCATCTTCAACAACTTCAGCAAATGTTTATCTTTTGTTTTACCCCCATAATCCACACCCGGCGTTACATATGAATAGCGACATTACGATGGATAATCGTCGTTGAGAAGCTCGGGTTTCGGTTGCCCTTAACGGGCGGCTTGGGTGCGGATGACCTCCGCGATGGTCTCGCCGAGCTCAGCTGCTTCTCTATCGGTTTGCGCCTCGACCATGACTCGCACCAATGGCTCGGTTCCCGAGGGACGGACGAGCACACGGCCTAGGCCGTTAAGATGCTCTTCGGCCTCTGCGATGGCCTTGCAAACCGCTTCGTTCTCGACAAGCGCTCTTGCATTGCCGGTGATCTTGACGTTTACCAGCACCTGGGGCAGGCGCCTCATTATTTGCTTGAGCTCCGAAAGAGGCTTGCCCGTCTCCCTCATGATATCGAGTAGCTGCAGCGCGGTAATAATGCCGTCGCCGGTCGTCGTATGCTCGAGAAAGATGATGTGGCCCGATTGCTCACCACCAAGAACGGCGCCCCTTTTGAGCATTTCGCTCAGGACATACCTGTCGCCTACCTTGGTTTTAACGAGGCCTATGCCCCTCTCGCGCATGGCTATGTCGAACCCGATATTGGTCATGACCGTGACGACGATCTCGTTCCTGGGTAGACGATTTTTCTCCTTGAGGTGGGCCCCACAGATCGCCATAATGAAATCGCCGTCGACCACCTCGCCCCGCTCGTCAACGGCGAGCACCCTGTCCGCATCCCCATCGTGGGCAAGACCCACGTCAAAGCTATTCTCGAGGACGGTCCGGCGAATCCGGTCGATATAAGTAGAGCCACATTCCAGATTGATGTTCTTCCCGTCGGGGGAGCAGCAGATAGGCGCAACTTCGGCTCCCGCGCGCTCGAGGACCTTCGGCGCGATCCGGTACGCGGCCCCGTTCGCGCAATCGATCGCTATCCTCATTCCAGCAAGAGACCCGCCGAGGACTGAGAGTGCGTGCTCTATATAGAGCTCCTCCGCCTCAAGCTCCTCTTCGATCATCTGCCCGACATCGGCGCCGGTCGGCCGCACGGTCTTCTCCACCAGCCCTAGACCGGCTTCTATCTCATCTTCCTTCTCGTCCGGGAGCTTGAAGCCAACGGAGTCGAAGAATTTTATCCCGTTGTATTGGGCCGGATTATGGGAAGCCGAGACGACAATGCCACCGGTTGCGCCCAGCGCTTTCGTCAGATAGGCGATCGCCGGGGTTGGCATCACGCCGACCTGTAGGGCGTCGGCCCCGGCGGCACAGACGCCTGCGACCACGGCCGATTCCAGCAGCCCACCGGATGCTCGAGGATCTCGACCGATCACAAAGCGACCTTTCCCCAGAACCAGCGCGCCGCTGAAGCCCAGTTTGAACGCGAGTTCCGGAGAGAGATCGGCGTTTGCTACACCGCGGACGCCGTCCGTTCCGAAAAGTCTGGCCAAGAAATACCTCCGCAGATTCTTAACTAGTGCTTAATCGCCTTAACATCTCTACCTGGTCCCAACACAGGTGCTTTTAGCTCAAAGCTCATAGCTCAGAGCTGCCCTTATCGGCGGTCGTCCGTCATCGGTCGGCGGTCATTCCCAGCCTCCATCTTAACAAAAAAGGGCCGGAATAACCTCCGGCCCTCCAAGAATCCTTGCCTCTACCTCTTCGAGAACTGAGGAGCCTTGCGCGCTTTCTTAAGTCCGTACTTTCGCCGTTCCTTCATGCGCGGGTCCCTGGTGAGCAAGCCGGCTTTCTTCAGTTCATCCCGGAAACCGTCATCCGCTTCGACGAGAGCGCGGGCTATGCCATGCCTCAGCGCCCCGGCTTGACCGCTTACGCCGCCTCCATCGAGCGTCGCAAATACATCAAAGCGACCGGCCGTGCCGGTGAGCTCGAGCGGCTGGCGAATCAGACGCTGGAGCGTCTGGCGTCCGAAATACTCCTCGAGGCTCTTTCCTCCGATATTGAAAACGCCGGTTCCCGGCTTCAACCTGACGCGCGCCACCGCGTCCTTCCGGCGGCCGGTTCCGTAGTAGATTGGCTGTTCTTTAACTTTTGCCACCGATTATGCTCCTTCCGCCAGATCTAATTCCTTGGGCTGTTGAGCCTCGTGCTTGTGATTGGGCCCGGCGTATACCTTGAGCTTCTTAAACATAGCGTCACCCAAGCGATTCTTAGGAAGCATGCCTTTGATCGCCCGCTCGACGACCCACTCAGGCTTGGTCTTGATCGCCTTCTTGAAGGTGAGCTCCTTGAGCCCGCCGGGATAACCTGAATAGCGATAGTAGATTTTACTATCGGCCTTCCGACCCGTCATTCCTACTTTCTCCGCATTGACGACGATTACGTAGTCGCCTGTGTCTACATGCGGGGTGTATATCGGCTTGTGCTTGCCTCTTAGAATATGGGCGACTTTGCTTGCCAGCCTGCCAAGTGGAACACCAGCCGCGTTGACAACGTACCACTCGCGCTTGACGTCGCTCGCTTTAGCCGAAAAGGTCTTCATTCTTCCCCCGTAGTATGCGCTTAAAGATATAACCTCAAGATATTATCTAAATGACCTGATCGTGTCAAGGCTTCTCTGCCGGCAATCCTTGTGTTAGAGCTTTAAAGCTTGGCAAACGCTTTAGAGCTCATCCACACTTGCATTTATTTTACCCGGCGCAAGTGAGAGCGCCGTCGTGGACGATCGCGACGGGCGAATATGACGGCACCTGCTCCAGCAAGAGTCGCGGCGAACGTTCCCGAAAAGAAGAGGTAATTCGCCAGCAAGTCAGGGAGACCGGCCAAAAAGACCTTTCCGACACCGGTCGCGAGCGTGAAAAATGGCGCCAGTAAAGCCGCTCCCAGAGCCGCCCCCCGTGCCCGATAATTCGCCAGAATTGAGGCCATGACCGCAGCGACAACGCCCGCCGCAAAAGCCGTCAGAAACGCCGCGACGACCGCGAGCTTGCCGCCCGGCACGAGGCGGACTTCCAACAATATCGCCGCATCATAAAGAAACGCCGCCAGCGCCGCGCCAAGCAGTATCGACCAGCCTTGAGAAAACCTCATATCTTTTATTACCTCTGACGGCTCCCGGGTGCTCACTTTCTTTGGAAACATAGAGAGATAATAGCCGCTCACGAGCGCAATGAAAAGCCACAACGGCCTAGGCTGAGATGGCCAGACTAGCAGGCATAAACGTATAAGGTGCGGAAGGCGGCCATCGTCGGGGTTGACCGGCCAGAGCCCTGGGAAATGCTTTGAAAAAGGATATACGTATTCCTTCCCGCCATGCGCATACAGGTCTTGTAAGCTGTGCAGTCCGTTGCCAAGACGATTTAAGCTCCTGAATTCAGCTTCCTTCGCAATGTCGAGCGCCTTATTGTAAATATTCTTCGAATACGGTTTGGCATAAACGGCGAGAACGTAAGCCTCCCTGGCGATATTCGCGTAGTACGCGAAACTGATTTCATGATTCCTTGGCAAGCATGTTCCTGCCGATAATCCCTCCAACAAGGCTGCCTGCAGATGCTGGTATAACAATAGCCAGCAGAAGCAACAAGTAAGGTTTTGGCTCAGATCCAGGGCTTTGATAAGCTTGAATTGCTCCTAGAAAGAGCAAAGAGATTATGAAAGCGTTCGCTAGAATTCCATAGTGGACCGTGGGTTTGCGTACTATAAGGCCCCCAAAGAAGCCCGCTAAAAAAGTTGGTAAAATATACATCATCACTAGCGCAAGCAGCAGGTTGGCTGTTTCAAGTCCGAGTGTCTTTGCGACGAGCGTACCTCCAACCATCATAAACACGTAGGAGGCGATATTGCCTAAAACCAAGACGGTGATCACTTGTCCAAGAATGCTCTCGTCGTTTTTCATGTCATTCAGACTTTCTGAGCTCTTTAAAATCCAATCAATTCCAGGCGAGGTAGGCGTACCACCATATCCAGTAACCCGTGTCCGCGTAGGTTTTCATGAGATCCTCTTGGTTTTGCGGAAGCCTGTCGTCATCGGGATTGACCGGCCATGTGGTATGCTTGTCACTTACCTTGGGCGTACCCGCACCATGCGCATATAAATCCTGTACGCTGTGTAGTCCGATTCCAAGGCGATTCAAGCTTTCAAATTCCGCTTCCTTTGCAATATCGAGCGCCTCATAGTAAACATCATAATCATTGTACGACTTGGCATATATAGCTAGGGCGCAAGCTTCTTGACGAGTTCCGTGAAGCCCTTGATTGCTATACTAAGGAAGTCGCCCGGAATACCTTGCATCCAATTAATTGAGCCGACGCGGAACCCGGGGCGATTCAGTATCAGCTTTGGCTTTCTTTAGGTCTTCCTGATTTTGTTGTTTGGTGTCGTCGTCCGGGTTGACCGGCCAGAGCCCTGGAAAATGTTTTGAAAAAGGATATGGCCATTCTGCCCCGCCATGCGCATACAAATCCTGTATGCTGTGTAGCCCAATTCCAAGGCGATTCAAGCTTTCAAACTCCGCTTCCTTCGCAATATTGAGAGCCCTATTGTAAATATCCTGCGAATAGGGCTTGACGTATATAGCAAGCGCATAAGCCTTCTGAGCGAGCCCCGCATAGTCGAGCGCAAATTTGAACTCTTCGATCATATGACCCATTTGGGTCGGGTTACCATACGAAAGTATCTCCCATGGAGTGAAACGCCCCGGGTTTGACGGAGGCTCCGTTTTCAGGATTACATGGTCCTGGAGAAAGGAGTCCAACCCATGGCAAGACGTTCAAAGTATTCGCCTGAGTTCCGAGAGCGCGCCGTCCGTTTGGCC
>JAMCWL010000093.1 GCA_023481285.1 Actinomycetota bacterium
CCGCGTTCTGCTCGAAGACGAAGACTCCTGTTTGGGTTCCTCCGTAGGTGTAGAAGGCGAAGAGTTCGTCTTTTCCATCCCCGTTGAAGTCCCCGGAGACCAGCTTGGTGTTGTTCCAGTTCCAGTTTGGTGAGGAGAAGACCTGGGTGGGCGGGTCGTAAGATCCCCCATTGGACTCAAAGAGGATGAGGCTCGAGTTACTCCCTCCATAGTTATAGAGAGCCATCGCATCCGTTCTGCCATTCCCGTCGAAGTCACCGGTGACCACTTTTACTTTTGTTAGGTCAAAGGCTCCCGAGGCGCTCTTCCACCAGATGGCGGGAGCGAAAGTGAGCGCCAGGGGATTTAAGGCCGAAGCCGTCTTGAACACCCAGGCACCCGCCGTAAACCCGCCGTAGTCGTAGAAGGCTACGGCATCGGACTTTCCGTCGCCCGATGGGTCGTTTATAACTGCGTTTATGAAGGAGAGTGCTGGAGTCGACGACGGCGGGGGCTGTGGCACAACCGTATCCTGTGGTACGGTTGTGCCGCCGTCACTTGCCGGGAGTGTGCTGGCACCATATTCATACGCTCCGATATCGATCAAGCCATTTGCTATCCTGGCGTTGCCGTCGCGGTCGGTCGAGGGCAGGACGATGCCGGACGGGCTGTTTGTCCCGCGGTTGATGGCGACCGAGCCGGCTCCAAGCCGGTATTCATCATTCGGGTTCAAGTTGATGCTCGACGGGTTGGAGAGGCTATGTGCGTCATTGCCGGTCTTCGAGGCGAAGCTGGAGAGCGCGTAGGTCGAGGTACCCCATTGAACGACCGCCGAGCTGCCTGAATTACGGTGGTAGATATTGTAATCGCTCGAAAAGCCGCTTTGCGAGTAGGAGTCCACTTCGAGGGCCTCACCCGAGCTGGCCCCCGCCTGGTAGACGAGGTTGTTGTAGACCTTGACGCCGGTTGAACCCTCCGGATGATTGCTGTGCTTGTGGATGTAGATGGACTGGTAACGCGAGTAGACGAGCGTATTGTTGTAGATTTGGCTGTTCGGGGCGGACCCGAGGTTGATGCTGGTCGAGTGGCCGCCGACGATGACGTTGCCGTATATCTTCAGGCCGCGCCCGCCTTCCGAGATGAGCTGGTTCCCCGAGGTGGTCGTCGTGTAAAGGTAATTGTTCCTGATGGTCGTCGCCGTGTCGGATCCCGCGGTCGGCACCCACGCGACTTGAATGTTGTCGTTGTGGAGAGCCGAGTTATAGGAATCCTGGTTCTCGAAGCGGTTGTGCTCGATGACGTTTCCGTAGGAATTATAGGTGAATATGTTGTCCTCGCCGGGGTTTCTGAAAGTGTTCTCCCTGATCGTCGTGTAGCCGGCCCGCCCGCCGCCGGCGCGGGTTCCGCCGCGCTCTTCGATGCCAGCTCGATTGTTGCGGTAGATCGTATTACCCTGGATAAGCATGGCGTAGGAGTTCTGGACGCGTATCCCGTCGGCGGCCACCGTGCGGTTCGCCGACCAGTAGCCGTTATCGTGGATTATGGAATCGATGACCTGGTCGTATTGCTGGGTACCGGCCGAGCTGTCGTTGCGCACGGCAGTGCCGTTGTAGTTGCGGATTTCAAAGCCCTGGAGCTTGACGTAGCTTTTACCGTTGAAGCTAAAGGCATAAGAGAGTGCCCGGTTGTTGCCATCCAGAACAGGCGTCTCGCCGAAGTAGTTGCGGATGGTGATATAACCGCCCGACGTGCCTGAGTTCTGCATGGTGATCGACTCGTTGTAGACGCCGGCCCTCACGTAAACCGTATCGCCGGCCCTGGCCATAGAGGCCGCCTTGCCAATCGTTAGAAACGGGCTTACCGCGGAACCGATATTGGAATCGCTACCGGTTTTGGCGACGTAGTAGTCGGCTCCAGCGGCTTTCGCAATCTGGAGGGGAACTACGCCCCAGGGTAGGTTCATTTGCGCCATCGCGAAAAGCGCAACTACCAGAATTGAGATGCTTCGCCCGATAAGGCTTCCGTCATTCTTGATCCGCTTTCCCTTCCGGCCTCCTGTGAGTCGAGTTTGCAGGTGCTTTCTCTCTTCAATCCCCGGCACCGTTAAATCACTCCAATCCCTAGTATCTTTAGCGCTTTGAATCATATCCCTACTAATAGAAGTGGTCTTTACTATTTGTGCAGATACTCAATAAAAAAATCGGCAATTCGGCTCTAAGCTTTAGGATTTTAATGCGTCTAATTGAAGTTCGGGTGCTCTTTATGGGACTTGCCAATGCCTACCGTAATACGTTAACACGCGATTGTTGGATGTCAAGTGGGGGCGCTTTCGGTTCGCGGACCGATGACCGACGACCGCCGCCACAACCTAGCTCTTATTCGTAGATACAAGCTTCGTCGCCATGCTTCTCGACGAACTCTCTGCAGAACCTTGGCCGGCTTTTTCGCGACCCCACCAAGAAGAAATATGGCGGCGGTCGTCGGTCGACGCGCAAGGTTGCACAGCAAGGTATGAAACGCCCCGGGTTTGACGGAGGCTCCGTTTTCAGGATTACATGGTCCTGGAGAAAGGAGTCCAACCCATGGCAAGACGTTCAAAGTATTCGCCTGAGTTCCGAGAGCGCGCCGTCCGTTTGGCC
>JAMCWL010000065.1 GCA_023481285.1 Actinomycetota bacterium
GCCTATCGCTTGCTGTAGCTCATCGCGACTTTTGCCGCTCACCCTTACCTTTGGACCTTCGATCTGAACTTGAATCTTAAGCTTTGAGGATCTCAAGTACTTGCTGATCTCTCGCGCTTTCTCCTCGGGGATACCCTGCTGCACGCGGGCCTGCTGGCGGACCATTCCGCCGGCCGCTTGCTCAACCTTGCCATAGTCGAGGGCTTTAATATCGATCCCCCGTCGGATGATCTTGGTGTGCAGAATATCCTTCACGCTGTTTAGCTTGAAATCGTCATCCGCATCGATGACGATCATGCCTTGAGCCTTGTCCCAGGTGAGATTGGACTTGCTTCCCTTAAAGTCGTACCTCGTTGCGATTTCCTTGTTTGCCTGGTTGACTGCGTTGTCGACTTCCTGGAGATTCACCTCTGAAACGATGTCGAATGAGTTGTCTTTGGCCAACTAATTTCCTTCTACCGTAAATGTTTTTTGGACTACGGCGCCTTTCTCACCGAGCGGTCCGATGTCTTTTCCATCCCGCTTTACGGAGACGCCACCGGCGTTCCCAACTATCAACGTCATCGCCTTGTTCGCTTTGAACTGCTGCTCCTGACCTTTTTGGATTATTCCCTCGAATACCTGCTGCCCATCCGCAGAGACGGAAACCCAGCAACCCTCGTCGCTGGTTGCCTTGACCGTCAGATTGACACCCACCGGCTTCGCTGTAGTCGAAGTCGATGGCGCCGTAGTCGCGGTCGATTGTGAAGTCGGCGTCTTTGTATTTACACCGCTTTGCGACTTCATCTGCTCTTCGGCCGTCCTTTTTGACGCCGTCGCGCCCCAGTACAGCAGCCCGACTAGCAGGGCGATTGCGAGCAAAGTTTTTGTAAAGCGCCGCATCCACCCATCTGTTTTTTCATCTATCGGTTCTGTTTGCGCTCGACTGTCGAACTTGATCGGGTGGACGTACTCCATACTATATTGATGAATAAGCGGTTCAGGGTCAAGTCCGAGGTATTTCGCATATGTTCTTATGAAGCCTTTCGCATAGACGTCTCCCGGTACAGCCGCGAAATCGTTTTGCTCCAGGGCGCTCAGATATCGAGCTCTAATCTTTGTCGCCTTTTCGACGTCGACTATACTTCGGCCTGACTGCCGCCTTGCCGAAGCCAGAACGTTACCCACACTCATTTTTTCTTCTCGGTCACCGCTCGTCGCCATCTCGGTTTTCTATTCTTCCGAAAATTAGTACGTTTTATGCACCTCTTTAGGGTTACTGCCTGCAGCGATAATCTTACTAAGCTATTCATCTCTTGCTAATAAAGATCGCGTTCACGTGCTCAGCCACTTTTCAGCCGGCCTTCATATACCTAAAGTGCTACCGCTAACTCAACCAGCCGGCTTTTAGCGTTTCATCTACCGGTTCATCTACCGGCCGGGATATCCTTAACGCGAAGCTCTCCGCTCTCCTCCTTTACCGTCTCCAAAAGGCACTCGGAGAAGTTTTGCTTTCTTTTCGTTTACCTGTTACGGTGATATCTATGAAAAGTATGTGGTTGCAGTACTAGTGGTTGAAAGACAATCGGTGGCCCAGCAAACTTAAGAACAACGGACATCTGATGAAAATTAAACTGATTGCGCCAGCTAAGAAGCCCGAATGGGGCGAGGCGTTCTGGGACTTGAAGAAAATCTGCAAGCTTGCGGGGGCTAAAGCCAACAATGCACCTCTTTCGTTGCTGACAGTTGCCGCCCTTACGCCTGGTGAATTCGAAGTAGAAATTGTCGACGAAAATGTGCGGACGATTAATTATGATGAGGCCGTCGACCTGGTAGGGCTCACTTCATTTACTTCACATGCGCCAAGGGCATATGAGATCGCCGACGAGTTTAGAAGAAGGGGCGTGACGGTCGTTATGGGCGGCATTCATGCGTCGATGCTTCCTGAAGAAGCGTTGGAGCACTGCGACTCCGTCGTGGTGGGTGAAGCCGAAGGGCTTTGGCCTCACTTGCTGGGCGACTTCGGTAAAGGCGATTTGAAGCAATTTTACGAGCAAGAGAAGTTCATCAATCTTTCCGACTCGCCTTTGCCCCGTTGGGATCTGGTCGACGAAAAAGACTACCTGGGTCTGACCGTCCAAACGAGCCGGGGCTGTCCGAATAATTGTAATTTCTGCTCGGTAACCTCTTTCAACGGGCGCAGGGTAAGACATAAAGCGATCGACGCCGTTATTAAAGAGGTTGAACGCCTGAAAGAGCTGAATCCAAAGAAAATAATCTTCTTCACTGACGACAACTTGATGGCCGATAGAGCGTACGCTCTGAAACTGTTTGACGGGTTGAGAGAGTTGCGTATTGAGTGGTGGTGCCAGGCCTCGATCAACAAGCTAGACGATGACAACGCTTTAAGACGGATGTACGAGGCGGGCTGCCGGCAGATATTCATCGGCTTCGAATCGGTATCTCAAACCAGTCTGAGCTACCTAAACAAGAGCAAGGTAAACAAGCTGGTAAATTATAAAAAAGTGATAGAAAAAGTCCACGCTCATGCCATCGCGATCTGCGGCTCATTTATGATGGGAAGCGACGGCGACCCCGAAGGGATTTTCGGCGATACGTTCAACTTTATAGACGAGTGCAACCTGTCCTACGCGATGATCAACATAATCACCCCTACTCCAGGAACCGTCCTATTTGAGAAGCTGAAGAGTGAAGACAGGATTACCTGTCCTGATTGGCAAAAGTACGACGGTGAGAATGTCTGCTTCAGGCCGTCCTCTGTGGATACAGAAGAGCTTCTTCTTGAACGAAATAAGCTGTTAAAGAAGCTTTACGACAAGAGGCAACTTAGCAAGCGCCTGGATCGGTTATTGGATAGGGGAGTTTTTACGAGAAAAGAGGCCGGTCTGGTAACGAGGGATAGATTGCTGGCCACGTTAAGCATTCTGACGGTGACTCCCAGAAACTGGCCGTTCATTATCAATAGCTTATGGGACAGAAGAAGGGCGTCCGTCGGCTCCGTGCTGATGTCGCTCAGCTTCGGTGAATACTCGCGGAGACTCTAAAAACATTTCCAACGTCAAATAGCCGACTACGCCCATCCTCACCGAGTAAGTGTTTCGAGAAAACAATCCCGTTTCTAATCCCAATCGTCGACGTTGCGGTTGCGTATGTCATCGATGTCTTCGGGAGTGAGCAAAACGGCCCGGGGCTTGCTTCCCTCGTACGGGCCGACGATGCCTTTGGCCTCCAACATGTCGACCAGGCGCGCCGCTCTTGAGTAACCGACGCGCAGGCGGCGCTGGAGCATGGAGACCGAAGCCTGGCCGGAGTTGACGACGACAGACATGGCATCGTCAAGCAGCGGGTCGTCGAAGTCAATGCCGAATTGGCTCTTCGCTTCCTCGAGGATCTCCGGGCGATAATCGGGCCGAGCCTGTTTTCTGACGTATTCGGTGACCAGCTCGGTCTCTTGCTCAGTGACGAAGGCCCCCTGGATCCTCTGCGCCTTGGCATGGGCCGGCGTCGAGAAGAGCATATCGCCCTTCCCTATCAGCTTCTCGGCGCCCGGAGAGTCGAGGATGACCCGCGAATCAATCTGAGAGCCGACCGCAAAGGCTATACGACAGATGATATTCGCCTTTATCAGGCCGGTGATGATATCCGTCGAGGGCCGTTGAGTCGCGACCACCAGGTGGATGCCTACGGCTCTGGCCAACTGGGCGATGCGACAGATGGCGTCTTCAACGTCGTTCGGAGCGACCATCATGAGATCGGCCAGCTCGTCGATGACGATCAGGATGTACGGCATGAACTCGTCTCCCCCCCCCTTGCTTAGGGCGGCGTTGAACGAATCGATGTTCTTGACGGAGGCCTTCTGAAGCAGTTCGTAACGCTCCTCCATCTCCGATACGGCCCAGGCCAGGGCGACCGCGGCCTGCTTCGGATTGGTGACGACCGGCGTCAGAAGATGCGGGATGCCGTTGTAGACGCTGAGCTCGACTCGCTTCGGGTCGATCAGCATCATCTTGACCTGATCCGGGCGAGCCCGCATCAGGATGGACATGAGCATGGAGTTTACGCAGACGCTCTTGCCGGACCCGGTCGCCCCGGCGATAAGGAGGTGAGGCATCTCCCCGATGTTCGTCAGGACGGCTCCGCCCCCGATGTCCTTGCCGACGCCGAAAGTTAGAACTCCGGGCTCGACCGCGGCCTGGTCGGAGGTGAGGATATCGCCAAGCGTCACGAGCTCGCGATGTTGGTTTGGAACCTCGATCCCGATAGCGCTCCGCCCGGGGATCGGAGCAAGGATTCGTACGTCGGCCGTGGCGAGGGCCAGTGCTATGTCGTCGGCGAGCGAGAGTATGCGATTTACCTTTACCCCCGCGGCCAGCTCGATCTCGTACCTGGTAACTGTCGGGCCCTTGATAACCCTGGTTACGTGACCGTCGACCTCAAAGTCGTGAAGCGTCTTCTCCAGCACTTGGCTGTTCTCTTTGGCGTCTTTGGTACCCAGCAAGCCCTTTGACGTCGTTCGCCTTAAAAGCGTCAGCGGCGGGAGCTTGTATTCGCCGCCCTTAGGCGGTTCCGGCATGTCTATCTTCAACTGGACGGTCTCCTTGGCGCTGAACTCCGGCGAATCGACTACGACATCTCCAAGCTTCTGGGTTCTTGCGGGCTGGGGTAGCGTATCAACGATGACGGGTTCGAACTTCCCCCTCTTCTTGGTCTTCTCCTTGTCGGGCTTGCCGTACTCCGCGCTTTCTGTAGAGCTTTTCAGCCGGTTAATGAGCTTGCGCGCGCCATCGACGACGGAGATCCTCGTCGTGACCACGAGGCCCGCGATGAGTGCGGCGATCGGAGCGACATATGCACCGGTCGGTCCGAAAAGGGTTCTCGCCACATACGCCAGGCTTGAGCCGAACAGGCCGCCATAATCGCCGAAGGCTTTTGGATCGAAGAGAGCCTCCTGAGGTGTTCCTAAGGCGAAGACGGCTACTACGCTGATGAAGGAGATGAGCGAACCGGCGGCCACCATCCCGAAATCCGTCCGATTCCTGCGCAGGAGGTAGAGGAGCCCAAAGACGACCATCCCGGGGGGAACAAGGTAGCGACCCATACCAAAAAGCCAGGTCATGGCTTCGTCCAGCCATTTACCTACGATCCCTGAGGCGGTTGAATAGACGCTAATTCCCGCGATAATGCCGGATGCCACCAGGGCTATCCCATAGGCTTCTTCAACCTGGTTTGGTCTGCCCGATCGCTGCGTCCCGCGCTTTTGTCTTGTCTTCGGCGAGCTCTTTCTCGGTGCCATGCCTTGCCCTTGGCCGATGGTTGGCTTAGAAGTAGGCTTACTACCGGTCACGAACGGCTATGCTAAGAGCACAGGCCATCCTTCGATATTATAGAGGTAATGTGAAAAAAAGAGAATGAGCTCTCACTAACGTGTGGTCTTATTAACGCTTGGCGATTACTCAAGCCTGCTAATGATGACACCGACCACCACTGCGGCCAGTACGAGCCGGTAAATTGCAAACGCTGAAAAACTTCTCGTTTGCAAGTATTGGATGAGGTACTTGATGCTCACGTAACCGACGAGCGCAGACGTGATAATCCCGATAAAGAAGGGAGCGTCAGGTCTCATGTTGATGATTTTGCGGCCCTCATACAGCGCGGCGCCGAAAGTTATCGGCGCAGAAAGGAGAAAGGAGAACCGGGCGGCGTCCGCCCTGTCGAAGTTCCTGAAGAGGCTGGTGGTCATGGTTATGCCGGAGCGAGAGACGCCAGGAATTATGGCCAGGGCCTGCATCACACCCACGACGATGGCGTCCTTGAGGCCGACTTCCGAGATATCCTTCGTCTTCTTGCTCAACCTGTCGGCCGTATAGAGCACGACGCCCATCACGGCAAGAACGGCGGCCACCAGGAGGGGTGTTCGGAATATCGTTTCGGCCTTCTTTTCGAGAAGAACTCCGAGGAAGCCGCCGGGAATCGAACCTGCTACCAGATACCACGCGAATTTTTCATCGACGGTTCTGGCCGATCTTGAAGCGATGCTCTTGATAAAGGCGGGGATAAGCCTGGCGAAGTCCTCCCAGAAAAAGGCGAGAACTGCGAGGGCCGTTCCGAGGTGGAGGGCGGCGTCGAAAGCCAGACCGGGATCCGGAAACTTAAAAAGCCACGGGACAAGGACTAGGTGGCCCGAGGAGCTGATCGGCAGGAACTCCGCCAACCCCTGGACGACCCCAAGGAAGATGGCTTGAATGATAGTCAAAAACGCCCTCCGAACGATGGATTAACGATCATTATAACCGGAAAGGAACACGATTGGCCAATCGCTTTGCATCCACCTACGTGTGGAAGCGAGTGCTTTTAGCTTTGAGCCATGAGCTATGAGCTAGTGTTGCGTCTCTTTAATCATATATGGCTTAATTGGCAAACCTCATGCCATTGAGCTGCAAGTATACTGACAATTTAGCAGCATAGAACTTGGGGAACGCCACACTAGAAGCACCTGTGCTGATCAAGTAGAGATGTAAAGCGATGAAGGAGAAACTACAGAACGGGTCGGTAGAAATGCCCCGTCGTGTGTTCGGTGAAGCTGATGTGGGCTCCTTCCGCCTCGGCCAGAGCTTTTTCGATGCTGCCTGAATGGGCCAGCTCATCCAACGCCTTGCAGTACATGGAGCAGACAGAGGCTATCTCTTCCGGCGAATAGCCTTCGAGGAGCAGCCTGATGAAGGCAACGCCGGTCTCCGCCGCTTTTGGTAGTTCTTCCAGGAGACAAAGTTCTTTCGAGTTATAGATGTGCGTTCTTTCTGTTTGGTCGATTAAGACTGGAAAGCGAAAACCCTTGGGGTCGATAATCTCCAAGTTTACGCAGCCAACGTCCTTTATATCGGCGGGATTCACTATCGGATGTTCGGCCGTCATAACCTCCATAGAACCATGAACGACGAGTTCAATAGGAACTTCTGAGCCGCAAATCTCTTTTAGGTCTTTGATATCGGCCTCGACCGAAGCGGTTATCGCAACCGGCCGCAGATCGCTCAACTCCCGACAGGCCAGGCCGTTAAGGAGGTTTAAGTGGTAATCGAGCACGACATCGAAACCCGCCTCCTTTAATCTTTTAGCCAGGCCCATGTTGTCGCATAGCGCCACTCCCCCGCCCCAGATTTCAACGGCGACGGCGACGGTCTCCGCCAGCTCGAAATCCCTCACTATGTTACCGAACGACGGCCTAATCGCCGGCAGACCCTCAACAACCAACTTGATCTTTTTCTTATCGAATCCAAGCGGTGACCTGATCTTCAGGTAGACCTCATCGGCGCCGGCCTCAATAGCGGCGATCGCACCTTCGGCGTCGGATACGGATACCTTCAAACCCAGGCGGGCGCTTGTTCGTCGCTCGATTTTAGCTGCCTTGATATGCTTATCCATAGAGGCGTACGGGACCACTGTTCTTCCATACTTTGCCAGCCGCGCCTCGTCAAGGTAAGCCACCATGCGCCTTCTTGCTTTATTGATTTCAGCCACGGGGAGCATCGGTCGTCCTGAAATGATAACTTCGGCTATGGCCGTCTTATAAGCGGTGCCTCCTAGCTTGTTAAGTTGACGGGCAATCATCTCTTCAGTTAACGGGTGGTCCCTTGCCGTCTCCGCAATCCTCTCCCCGGCGATCAGAACGGTAACATCTCCAGCGGTAGCTCTTACCTCAAGCGGCGACCCTTCGGAGACGGATACCTTAAGCTTTATAGGCAAGCGCCTCCCCTCATACCTTTTGGTGGGATCTCTTGCAACCAGGAAGACGCGGTCGCCGTTTGAAATCTTGTGGAGCTTCTCGGACGTCTTTATGACCGCTCTTTTTCCAGCCGCAGCCATGTCGACGGGCGTCCCTCCGACCGTCAGACTATCCACCTTTTTCTTGATTCTGCCGCCGCGGCTGATCCAGATTTCTACGATGTCCCCCAGGTTGAGTGCTCTTTGAAGCGATATGCCCACCTCTCCTTTATAAACGTCTACGAAGGCGATCCTGCCAACCATCACGCCTCGATTGCTCGGTCGGCCGAAGCTCATCATCCGACCGTCTCTAATTCCTTTGAGGTAGCCTTCGGTAAAGCCCCTGCTGAAAGCCATTCTTAGCTCGTCGATCTCTTCAACTGAGACTCTATGCTCAACCCCGGCTTCGATACGGTCCAAAGCTCTTCGGTAGACTCTAGTAACGGTTCCCACATAGTGGGGAGATTTCAGACGGCCTTCTATCTTTAGTGACGAAACCCCGGCGTTAACGAGGTCGTTCAGCATGGTAAGCGTGCAAAGGTCGCGGGTGCTCAGAATATGCTTGCCAGGCATTGTCAACTTACGATCATTTTGATAAAGCTCGTAAGGGAAGCGACAGACCTGCGGGCATAAACCGCGGTTCCCGCTTCTCCCGCTCACCAGGCTCGAAATCAAGCACTGACCGGAGTATGAAAAGCAGAGCGCCCCGTGGGTGAATACCTCTATCTCAATCGAATGCTCTCCGGCCAGGTTCGCCACTTCATCGATGGTTAGCTCCCGAGCCAGCGTCGCCCTTTTAAAGCCTTTAGACTCCAGCAACTCAAGCATTGGCCGGTTGTGGGCGTTCATCTGGGTGCTAGCATGAACTCCCATCTCGGGCGCCAAGGTACGGACGATCTTGGCCACGCCCCAGTCTTGTACGATTGCGGCGTCAATGCCATGTCTGTACGCCTCGCACACCGTTTCTGCCACGTCTTCAAGCTCTACTCCCCGAACGAGCGTATTTATTGCGACATATACCTTTACGCCGCGTAGGTGAGCGTATCGCACGGCTTCGGCGAGCGCGTCTTCTGCGAAGTTCTCGGCGCGTCGCCTCGCGTTGAATCTGCCTACGCCCAGGTAGACGGCGTCTGCGCCGGCGTCAACGGCCGCTATAAGCGAAGTCATATCACCGGCTGGCGCGAGCAGTTCGATTTTTCTCATCGAATGGTTATCGTTCACGGTTTTGAGCATATCACGGCAAGGCTTTTCGGTGTAACTAGAGAGAAAGTGGATAGTTTTATAACAAAACACCTGGCAGAGAAGGTTTCCGGTACCTGGTACCATTGCCGTCCGCTCGTTTAAGCGTTGCCCTAATCGCATTTGTTTGCGTGCGCGCGGGTATATACGGCCCATGACTTCCCAATGGCGTAAGAAGAGGGTTCGCAAGGAAAGACGCTTTTCGACGATGAAGAAAGCACTAGCCGTATTCGGAATTCTGTCGGTCGCTTCTTTTATCATCTCCGGGATATTCATCGCTACTTCCCTTTCCGCGCTCGCCAAGCTTGACAAGGCCAAGATCACTAATCAGCCTCAACGCTCTCAAGTTTACGGAGCGGATGGATCGATGATCGGCTCGTTCTTTGTGCAGAACAGAGAAGCTGTGCCCATCAATTACGTGCCGCGTTACATGAGAGACGCTGTTGTGGCGGTGGAGGATCGCCGCTTCTACATTCACCACGGCGTCGATATTGAAGCGATAAGCAGAGCATTTGTCCAAAACATCGCCAAGCGAAGGGTGGCTGAGGGCGGTTCGACCATAACCCAGCAGTATGTCAAGAACACGATCATCGGGAACGAGGTCTCCCTCACCAGGAAGCTCAAGGAGGCGTATCTAGCAATTGAGATCGAGCGCCGTTACTCAAAGCGGCAGATACTCGAGGCCTATATAAACACGGTCTACTTCGGGCACGGCGCCTATGGCGTTGAGGCGGCGGCGGAAACCTACTTTGGGAAGCGCGTACAGGATTTGACGCTGGCCGAGGCGGCGCTCGTAGCAGGCCTTCCAAAATCGCCGCAAGGTTTCTCTCCATATGACAGCCCCGTCGAATCAAAGCATCGCCAGGAGCTGGTTCTCGATAAGATGGTTCAGGAGAAGTACATCACAAAAGCCCAGGCCGAGTCGGCCAAAGCTCAGCAACTTGCCTACAAGCCCCTGGAGACGGACGACCCTAACAATAAGATAGCTCCGTACTTCATTGAATACGTCAAGCAGGAGCTTCTCAAGAAGTACGGAAAACAGAAAGTCTTCAGCGGTGGGCTAAAGATCTACACCACCCTTGATATGCGAATGCAAAAAACGGCGGACAACATCGTCAAGACGACGCTTAATGAAGAGGGAGATCCTACCGCTTCGATTGTGGCCATCGATCCGAAGACGGGTTATGTCAAAGCTATGGTGGGGGGCCGTGACTTCAAAACCCTGAAATACAATCTCGCCACCCAGGGACGGCGCCAACCAGGGTCGGCCTTCAAGGTATTTGTTCTCATAGCCGCTCTCGAAAAAGGGGTCTCCCCTCAGACGGTTTTCAACGGGTCGTCACCGGTCCGGATAAAGGTCACCGACCCGGTGATTGACCCGAATACCGACATCTGGACGGTGAATAACGCCGAAGGCTCCGCCTATGGACCTATCTCCATATTGGAGGCGACGGTAAAGTCGGTCAATGCTGTCTTTGCGCAGCTCATTATGAAAATAGGTCCGCCTTCAGTCGTTGACGTCGCTAAGCGGATGGGGATTGAGACAAAGATCGAACCCTTCCCTGCTATAGCCATCGGAGGCCTTACGACCGGCGTATCTCCACTCGAGATGGCATCGGCTATCGGTACTTTGGCGACCGGTGGCGAACACGCCAAAGTTATCGCTGTGACGAAGATTCTCGATAGAGATGGTACGGTTATTCTTGAAGAAAAGCCGACGCGCACCAGGGCCATCGATGCAAAAATAGCCGGACAAACCACCCAAATACTTAGCGATGTGGTCAAGAAAGGCACGGGGCGAAGGGCGGATATCGGACGTCCCGTCGCCGGCAAGACGGGTACCGCTGAGAACTACCAGGACGCATGGTTCGTGGGCTATACGCCGGACCTGGCCGCCGTCGTCTGGATGGGCTTTCCCGAAGCGCAAGTTCAGATGAGAACCGTTCATGGAAGTCCGGGCTATGGTGGGATTATACCGGCAGGTATGTGGGGCGATTTCATGCGAGAAGCGTTAAAGGACGTTCCGCCGCACGACTTTCCGCCATTTACTCCGCCGAAAACCGAGGTGCCGAAGGAGCAACAAAAAAACACACCGCCGCCGCGAAGCTCAACCACAGCTCCTCCACCAACGACGACCGCGCCGACGATGACTGCGCCGACGACAACGGCTCCCCCAACGACCGCACCCCCGACGACCGCGGCTCCGCCAACAACCGCGGCTCCGCCGCCACCGCCAACGACTCAACCACCGCCTCCACCACCACCGACGGCGCCTCCGCCGCCGCCGCCGACTAATCCACCGCCGCCGACTAATCCACCGCCCACTACGCATGGTGGGAGATCTGGTTAGCGTGTTACTGGCGGCTTATGCGGTAAAGACCCGAACAGGGATAAATACTGATCCCGCGAGCCTCCAGCTTGTCTAGGAAGAGGTTCAAGCCAATTGAGTCGCTTGCAATATGACCGGCGATGACGACATTGAGCTTGCTCTTCTCTGCTTTCTTCCGAAGCTTGTCTCCGAGATGCATCTGAACGACCGTTCCAACGCCCGCTTCGGCCAGCTTCGCTATCGACTCCTCGGGACCCTCGGTGCCCCCCGTCATGTCAACCACGATCTTGCCGGCACGCCTCTCACCATCTCCAACAAGTATCATAGGACCGGTCTTGTCTTTGGCCGCCGCTCGATATTCCGGAATCTCAAGAAGCGCGTCTACAACCTCTTTCAACTTTAAGGGGTCCCTTTCATCAAGATGAGACTGTACGAAGTTGGTCACCAGGTTATCGGCCGGTGTATGACAGGACATAAAAGCGAAATTCAAAAGCTTCGCCGCGTCGACCGAGCGGTTGTGGTTGAGCGGGAGCAAGGTCCGATAGACCTCTTTCATCCTTCCGCCGATCAGCGCGTCGCCGATGTTTATGGGCACGCCCTGTTTATGCCAGACGTCCGCCTGCATGGCCATGACATCGGGCAGCCCGGCCAGCGCTTTGCCTTCGGGATGGTGGGTCAAGAGCATGTTTACGAGTACGCCTGCAGACTTCAAGCGATCGGCAAGCAAGACTTCAGGGGCTTCGAGGTCGACGCCGGCAAGGATGCCCGTTATCTCCAATCCTGGATCTCCGGCTAATATTCTCGTGTCCGCGTATGGATTGCGCAGGCCTTCTTTATCGAAAAGGTCCTTCTCATCTGCATCAAGCTTGTCGTATGCCTTTTTAGCCTCCTCAAGCAAGCGCTCGATCGCCGCGCTCTCCCTTGGGTCGTTCTGTATGCCTAACTCAATCGCAAGAGAGTAGATGTCTTCCAACTTCATAGGTCGTACTCCTTTCGCCCATCAGGCGTTCGACCCATATTCTATTACTTTCTGCTTACGAATGCACTACCTTCTACATAAAACCTGAGCAGATGCTCAGTACCAGCGCTTATGCCAACCCTGGTGCTCTTGCGAATCCTCGGCATGTCGCTCCCGTTGGCAACGAATAAACCGCTTACCGGATTCGTCAGGTCGGCTCCATTTTCGCTCGGGCCTATGCCCATCGCCTGCGTCAACTTCCCCGGCCCGTTGCTAAGAGCGTAAGTGGAGGTGACCGGTCTGTTCAGAAGCATACTTCCTATCCCGGCCAGCGGCTCAATCGCGCGTATTAGAACGGCGCCCGCCCTGCCAGGAGGTTCGGTGACCACGTTAAGCAACCAGTGAACGCCGTAATTCAAATAGACGTAAGCCAAGCCCGGCGGCCCGAACATCACCGCGTTGCGGGGCGTCATGCCCCGGCAAGCGTGTGAGGCCGGATCTCCTTCCCCAAAATAAGCCTCGACTTCTACTATCTTACCGGCCAGGACTTCGCCGTTTTTCTCTCTTATCAGGAGCTTTCCTAGGATGTCGCGGGCCACCTCGTCGGTCCGGCGACTAAAAAAGCTCTGCGCCAGTGGTTGATACCCGGTTCTAATCTCGCTCATATCGTGGGTATTTTAACATAACTTGCCTTTTCCCCATCGCCTTCAAGCCGGTTTCATTTTGAGCTGGTCTTCCAGCAACGCCAGGACTTTGTAACTTTGGCGGGCAGCCGCGCTGTTCACCTGAAGCTCGGCTGCGAGCCTCCTTAAATCCTCCTCCGTGTCGATGTCATACCACTCGGGCAGAAGGGCCGTGCTCAACCTGAGAGCGTCAGCTATATAGAGCGTCTGAGTGAGAACCTTTTCGCCGCCCCACTCGACGGCGCTAAATAAACCCGGAGCCGGTATCGATAGTCCGACCAAATAATAGCCGCCGTCGGAGGCGGGGCCGAGAACAAGGTCGAACTCGCGCAGCAGCTCAAACGCTTTTTCGATATAGACCGGAGGAAGCGTCGGGGTATCGGAACCGATAACCACCACTCGATTAGCTCTTAAAAGCCGGTTGAAGACCTCGCCCAGCCGCTCCCCCAGTGCGGATCCGGTCTGCGGCATGGCCTTAAAGCCTTCCCCGAGCTCGATTCGGAGCTGCTCAGCCAACCCGCCCGGATAAACAGCGAGGAATTTCTCTGCACTGCGTACAAGTGCGGCCTTTTCGATGGTATCAGTAAGGAACGCTCGGTAGAGCTCTGCCGCGCTGGTCGCTTCAAGCGGTGGACAGAGCCGCGTCTTAACTAGACCGGGAGCCGGATATTTGGCCATAATGACAAGGACGTTTGGTAACATGTGCTTTACCTCTTACGTCTCCGCTTGATCAGCACAGGTGCCTTTAGCCTTGAGCTGTGAGCTTTGAGCTCACCTGACGGTTATCGTATATTCCTACCTCGTCGCTTACGCTCCTCATTATACCGTAGGTTCCGCTCCCCGAGCGGACTTCTGGTCTCTTAGTCTCTTAGTACCTTGGTACCATGGTAGTGCGAGACGGCGCTTCTGGTTTCTTAGTTTCCTAGTTTCTTGGAATCTCCGTATGCATATTAGAGGCGCTATATACGTCCGCCGCTAAGGGCAGTTGTTGGCTCTTGGCTATTGGCTTTTGGCTAAAGGCTTTTAAGTGGAATAAAGATCTGTCTTCTGCTGAATGGTTAAGTTGGTGCACGCAAGATGGGTCATGCACGAAACTTTCTACCAAGGT
>JAMCWL010000030.1 GCA_023481285.1 Actinomycetota bacterium
TCTTTATTACATCGCTACAGCAGTCGGATCCTTGCGTGCACTTAAAGTTTGGTGCATCACTCAACTATCTACTATGGTACCAGGGTACTACGGTACTAAGAGACCAGAGGCGCCTCCAATAGGCATACGGAGATTCCAAGAAACCAAGAGACTAGGAGACTAAGAAACCAGCAGAGCGACGAGGTGAAGATAACCGATGGGGCTCTAAAAAGCTAGGAGCTGGCAGCTAGAAGCACCAGTGCTGACTAAGTACGGGATGGAAAGCGACGAAGCACTCGCCACCAAGCGTCCTGTTACGGCTTGCGTTTCCCGCTTATAAGCTCTTCGAGCACCTCTTTTGCCTTTCCAAGCTGGGCGTCTTTCCCCTCCGCCATCGCCTTCTCGTCGTACTTTATCGGAACATCAGGCTCGATTCCCTTCTTATGAATCAACCTGCCGTTCGGCGTAAGATATGTATCCGTAGTCAGCAACAATCCGGTACCGTCCGACAGATTGATCACGGTCTGGACGGAGGCTTTGCCGAACGTCTTTTCGCCGACGATGGTGCCGCGATGATAATCCTGAACGGCCCCCGCGACTATCTCCGAAGCGGAAGCGCTCCCATGGTTGACCAGGACTACAAGTGGAATCTTGGTGTCGGTATCCTGGTCCGGTCTGACGAGATGGCTCTGGACCTTACCGTCACGCCCCTTCACCTTAACGACCGCTCCCGAGTCAATGAACTTGCTCGTTACCATGACCGCCTCCTCAAGGAGGCCGCCTGGGTTGTTGCGCAAGTCCAGGATAATGCCTTTGACGTTATCCTTTTTAACCTGTTCGATTTTGCTCCTGAGATCCTTGTCCGTCTGCTCGTTGAAACTATGGACACGGATGTAACCGATCTTATTCTCTAAAACCTTTGCCGTAACGTTCGGCAGCTTGATCTCCTCACGAGTCAGGGAGACCCGTACCGGTTCCTGTTCATTGCCCCGCCGCAGCGTGAGCTTGACCTGCGTTCCCTTTTTCCCACGAATCTTGGCGACGGCATCGTCGACTGACATTCCTTTGGTCTCCTTGCCGTCAATCTCCAAGATCATGTCCCCGGCCTTTATGCCGGCCCTGTCGGCGGGCGTCCCTTCCAGGGGAGAGACGACCGCTATCTGACCGTCCTTGTTCGCACCGACCACCATGCCGACGCCCTCAAACCTGCCTGCGGTATCCTCTTTAAACTGATTGAAATCTTTCTTACTGAGATAATGAGTGTACGGGTCTTTAAGGGCCTCGACCATTCCCTTGACCGCACCCTCGACAAGTCTTTCGGTGGAGACTTCTTCAACATAGCTCGCCCTGATCAAGTGCATGGCTTCGCCGACCTTCTCAACTGACGGATAGCTGCTGCTGAGCCTCGCTTGCTCGGCTCCCTGGAGTCTACGTCCTGCCAGCAGTCCGATGGCGAACGTCCCCGTGAGAAGAGAGACTACCAGAACAACCGCGGCGAATGTTATAAAGAACTTCTTCAAGTCGCACACCCCTTCAAAGACTCGCCTGATTATAGTATAAAAGAGTCGCCCTTTTCCACCGGCTAACAGGCGATTACGCGATCTGGTAAAACGAGGTTGCAGTAAGTAGGTTAAAACTATTGCTAATACCAGTTCATTGGGTTTTGTTGAACTCCGTCGACGAGGATTTCGAAATGGAGGTGCGGCCCGGTGGAAATCCCCGTCGAGCCGACATACCCGATGACCTGCCCGGCCTTTACAGTTTCTCCCGGCTCGACGGCGACGGCCGACAGATGGCCGTAGGCGGACGCGACGCCATCCCCGTGGTTTATGCCGATATAAAGGCCGTATCCTCCAAACCAGCTTGCGTCTTCGACCACGCCGTTGTTCGCGGCAACGATCGGGGTGCCGTAATCAACCGCGATGTCGACCCCCTGGTGGAAGGTGCTCGCTCCGCTCGTAGGAGCGGTTCTTGGGCCAAACGGCGACGTTATGTCGGCCGGCGTGCCGGTCGGCCAGACCCACCCCGTCCTCGAGACAACGATCCGTCCCCAGGACCTGATCCGTGCCGCCAGGGCGGCCGCGTCAGCTTCCTCCTGGCGCTCCATCTCCTCCAGGGCGGCTTGGTCCTGTTTTAACTGAACCACCAGAGCTTCTCGCTGGTTGCGCTCGGCTCCTGCCGCCGCCTTCTGTCTATCTTGCTCGGCCTTGAGAAAAGCTATTCTCTCTTCTTCAGCGACGATTGCCGCTCGCTTAACCTCAATCGAATTCTTCTGCCTCTCTTGCTCCGCCTCTCTCGCCTCAACAGTCAATTTGACCTCCTGTGTCTTGACCACCAGGCGGGAATCTTGCGAGGCGATCAGCTTGAGGAAGGAGACGCGATTTATCAGGTCGTTGAAGTCCGCCGATTGGAAAATGACCTCGATATAATTCGACTTGCCGTTCTTATATACGTTCTTAAGCCTGTCATTTAAGATGCTCTTGTACCTGGCGAGCTGCTTTTTCGCTTCTTCGAGCTGTCTCAGGGTTTTATCCAGTTCAGCCTGTACCTCAGCAAGCTGGCGCTCTGTTTCTTGACGCTGTGCAGTAGTCTTATCAAGCTCTTGGCCAAGGCGAAGGGCTTCGTTGCTAGCG
>JAMCWL010000073.1:0-2154 GCA_023481285.1 Actinomycetota bacterium
ATTCTTGCCCGCGATGAAGTTTATCGAAAAGACGAGAATCGGCAGCAGGGTGACGAAGAAGTATGACGAGGCCAAGACCCCTTGCCGGCGGCTCCTGCTATCCGTCGATCTTCCCGCAAAAACCAAGGAGGGGCTTCAAGCGCGGTACGCAACGCTCAACCCGGCAGAGCTAAAAAGATCAATCTTAAAGCTCCAGGACAGGCTCTTGAATCTCAGCCGCCTGAAAGAAGAAATCAGACGAAAGAAGGTGTTAACGGCAGAAGATTTCGAGTACATTTCTGATGAGGCAACGAATCATCAGTTGGGATACATTTCTACGTGAGGCAACGGGGGCCTTATTGGGGATACGTTATGCCAAGCATGGCTATTTTTGGCTTCCGGGAGCCATCCTTCTGCACTTTTCAAGCGTCTCTGCGAGTATCGTCGACTCGGCGGTCGTCTCCTCCAGAGTCAGATTGAAAACTCCGCAGAATTGCTCGGCCTTGCCAACAAAATACTCCTCGTTGCCGACGCCCGTGTCGATGAAGAGCCCGCGGCGGTAGTGGGTAAATAAGCGCTTTGCCATTTCGAGGGGGTCCTTACCGTACTTGAGCGCCCGGTCTAGGTGGAGCTCCTTGATGACCATGTCCGCCCCGACTTCGGCCCAGCCGGGCGTCATAAACCAGGTACCGACCTCTTTTCTGATCTCCTCGGCATATCGCTCGGGCGTAAGAAGGATGGAGATGCAATCGTCGACCTGGGGCATGACGACCGGAACGTCCACTTCGGCTTCGATTCCTTTGAGCGATTGGCAATACCCGAAGCCGAGGAAGACGATGTCGACCTTGTCTTTCATCGCGTCGAGCTTGCTTTTGATGGTCTCCTTCATCTTCTGCGGATAGACGTGGAGAGCGCCCTCCAGATAAACGACGTCAGTAATGTCCGGGGCAGCTGTTATCACTTTATCGAGCTCTCGCTTGATCATATCGCACGCGACGACGCCTATCTTCACGAAAAGTCTCCCTTTAGAACGACATATGCAACCACGTCAAATGCATTCTATTTCCTATTTTCTATTTTCGGCTTCCCCACCGCCGTGGCGGTGATCTTCAATTCGATTAGAACCGCGTCGCCCCAGCCACGGGCAAGCGGCATCGTTTGCTCGTCGATGGAGATGCTCGTCTCGACTTCCACGCCGCCGCTCCGCATGGCCTTTTGGGCTGTGAGGGCAAGCACGTGTTCCTTTGCATGATCGACGGCTTCCTCGAGTTCCCTGAACCACCGGTGTTCGTCCGCAGTCACGACGATAAACCCGAATGGTTTATCAGGCCTGATGTACGCTTCAGTCCGTTCGATCACCCTTCCGGTGATGGCCCCTACCGCGTTGGCGACTTCCGCGTGCTCCGGAATGACGACCTGCGCGCCGAGCTCGCTCGCGACTCTGGGAAAGTACATCCCGACCGGCGCTCCGACCGCGATCAACGGCAGGCGAATGGCCAAGCTGGCGGAGAGGCAATCCTCTCCATTCAAACGGAGAAGGTGCTCCAGTATGCGAAGACTCTCCCCCGAGTGGGATGGGCCGGTCTCATCCTTGTCGCCGAGCGCCTTAGCCACGATGTTGAGCTTGAGCGACCCGATTATCTCGTCGTATATGCGATCGAGAAGCTCTTCTCGCCCGGTCGAGGCTCGCACCGCGAGGTGGTCCGCGGCGGCTATCGATGAAGCGGCATCCCAGAGGTTCAGCTTTCCACAGGCATGCAGAAGATCCGTCGGCGTAAAAGAGACCTCGGTCACAAATCCAAGTTCGACGAAGCGGTCGAGCTGGACGAACCGGCTCATCCCCTTATCGAGCCTGGCGCGATGGACCACGCGGCCGTCGAGGACGTCGAGCAGCTCACGCTCCGCATTGGAGAGATGAAAATCCGGGCGCCTCACTAGGGTGAAGAAATCGAGGTTGAAATCCTGGCGGTTTTTTTTCACGGGCGCTTTTAACTCAACCACTTGCCTTGCCAGCGAAGGATCGATCGTTGCCCCAACGCAAAAGGGAATGGCTCTTCGCGGCCCGATCGAAATCTCCCCGGTCGAGGAGAGAGAAATCTTGCTATCGCCACCCAGCCCGACCGTCCACATATCGACGGCCTGAACCCAGGTCCGCCAACCGCCTATACCGGCCCC
>JAMCWL010000073.1:2164-2570 GCA_023481285.1 Actinomycetota bacterium
AAGCAACTCCTCCGCCCACGATCGCTATGTCGGTGGTCGTGCCGCCCATATCGACGACAACCGCATCATCCAGCCCGGTCAACCGGCAGGCTCCTATTATGCTCGCCGCCGGACCCGATAACACCGTATCGACCGGCCGCTCCCGCGCCGCCTTTTCGGTGATGAGAGAGCCGTCTCCCTTGACGACCATAAGCAGGGCATCGATCGCTTTTCCCAGGAGTATTCGCTCGACCGCGTCGAGCAACTCTTGAACGACCGGGAGCAGTCTCGCGTTTAGCGCCGCGGTCGTCGCACGCTTGATCATACCGACGCGCTCCGAAAGCTCGTGACCGCAGACGACCGGTAGATCACAGACCGACGAAATGAGTTCCTTGATGCGGAGCTCATGCTCCGCGTTATAGATGCT
>JAMCWL010000028.1 GCA_023481285.1 Actinomycetota bacterium
AATGAATATTGGACAAAATATGGAGCGACTTTTTTTGACTTTGGCCGATGATATAAATAAGGAAGGTTTATGGGGCTGGGACCAATTCAGTTATTTGGAGTTGCGCCAGGTAATCCTGCGCTTATAGGTGTCGGCGGTGCTGCGGGCGTTGGAACCGGTTTGCCTGCTGGAGTTGAGGTGCCAGGTTCTTCTGCCGGTGGAATTCAAGTTGGTGCGCCAACTGGCCAATTACAGAACCAAGCTGCAAGATTTGGCGATGTGATCGCATACACTGGTCAATTAACCGCTGGTGCTGTACCTTTTATTTATTCAGTTACAAATCCTCCACCCTTAGAAGAGCTGGAATCAAGGCTGTTTGCGGTGCATGCCACACCCATTTTCCCCGAAGGCGGTATTTTGAAGGCCGGCGCTAGAGGTCTCTCCCCTAATAACGGATGGAAATCGGATCATCCTTCTTTTAGACCTACCATCCATTTTAGCCTCGGCGAGCTGGTTAGACCTCATGGTAGGCAGAGCTGGGAAAATATGCCTTATGCTATAGTCGTTCCGATAAGGGCGTTAGAGGAGCAACTAGTCAATCTTTTTCCAGAGGACACTTTTATCTTGGGAGACTACCGTTTAACAAGTGAGGCTACAATCTTAGTCATGAAAGGCACAAACGTTTCAGGATTGTCACCGGATATTAGAGTGGTTGAGTATGATAAAGAAACAGGCTTAAGGACTGCTATTGATCAACTTATACGGGAAAAAGGTGGCTGGCCTATTAGGACGAGAGTTGGTGGTGAGATACCGATGGGTAATATGGCCCATATTGGAGATGTCGATATAAATAGGCCCGAATTCTTTGCTTCGCTGTTGGGAAGATTTCCTCATTTATCATATGGAAGCCATGTTTCATCCGAAGTGGGAGAGGCATTCAGGTTCGGTGTTTTGGATCAGGCTCTTTCCACTGCAATGAAAACTTACAGTGACCATTGGGGTATCTATAGTACGGAAGAAGTGCAGTTGTACCGTGCTATTATCATGCACAATTTGTCTCGTCTCGAGGCTTTTATTCGCGCTCAATATCTAGAGCCTTCGGTGGTCGCGGTTTTTGAAAATAAAAAAATGCGATTGCTTCTGACCTTTCCCCCAAAAACTAGGCCATTTACAAGTTCCGTTTTCCTGGCATATAGCGCAACAAAGGAGGAACGGAATGAAGGGAAAACGATTCACGGAGGAGCAGAAAATAGCAGTACTTAAGGAGTGGGAAGCGGGCCTAAAGGTCGGCGAACTGGCGAGGAAGTACGGTATCAGCGAGAAGATCCTTTACTACTGGCGTCGCAAATACATAGGGATGGACGTGCCTGAGGCCAAGAGGTTGAAAGCGCTTGAGGACGAGAACAGGAAGCTGAAACGGATCGTGGCTGACCAGGCGTTGGAGATCGTAGCGATAAAGGATGTTCTGTCAAAAAACTGGTAAGGCCCGCCGCTAAGCGTTCAGCCGCTGATTATGTTGGTGAAAAGTACCGGAAGAGCGAACGGTGGGCCTGTAGAGCGATCGGGCTTAATAGATCGACAAAACAATACAAGGGGCAAACGGATACCGACGGCCCTATCAAAAACAGGCTTAAGGAGTTAGCAGAGAAGCGGCGGAGATGGGGTAGCCCGAGGCTGCATATCCTGTTGCAGCGTGAAGGCCTAGTTAAGAACCATAAGCGGACAGAGCGGCTTTATAAAGAGCTTGGATTAAGCTTGAGGACCAAGAAGCATAAGAAGCGGCAGAGCCATTTAAGGGTGGTAATGCCTATGCCGAGCGGGGTTAACGAGAGGTGGTCGATGGATTTTGTGTTCGATCAGTTTGAGGATGGACGCAGGATGAAATGTTTTACGCTGGTCGATGATTTTACGAGGGAAGCGTTGTCTACAGAGCCTGCAAGAAGCATATCCGGATATGAGGTTGCCTTGATGCTCGACGACATCGCAAAGGAACGAAGTTATCCCAAGGTTATAGTATCGGACAATGGGCCGGAGTTTATAAGCAAGGCAATGGACGAGTGGGCTTATAGGAACGGTGTTTCGCTCAGTTTTATTCAGCCCGGCAAGCCGACGCAGAACCCGTATATCGAGTCGTTCAACGGCAAGTTTAGGGATGAGTGCTTGAACGAGGAGCTGTTCTTCAATCTAGGGAGCGCGAAGCAGCAGATCGAGCAGTGGAGGCAGGATTATAATAATAATCGCCCTCACAGTTCACTGAACAATGAGACACCGAATGAGTTTGCAAAACGACACCAAAATCAGCTATGTGCTTGATGAATTACGGAACTAAAATCTGGCCCAGATAATGGGGGAAGGTCAAGATCATCCAAAACTGGCCGTTTTTCGGGGTAAGAAAATACGCAGAACTCTTCATAATAACGAATGGTGGTTCGTCGTAACAGATGTAATTGAAGCTTTGACAGATTCCTCAAATCCTACAGACTATATCAAGAAAATGCGTAGTAGAGACGAAGAGTTAGCCAAAGGGTGGGGACAGATTGTCACCCCCCTTTCGATAGAT
>JAMCWL010000113.1 GCA_023481285.1 Actinomycetota bacterium
TGGTAACCCCATTCACCGCTTCTGGTATCTTGGTATCCTGGTACCTTGGTACCTTGGTAGAAAGTTTCGTGCATAACCCATCTTAGGTGCACCAACTTAACCATTCGGCAGAAGATAAATCTTTATTGCCTCGCTATAGCAGTCGGCTAGCTTATGTGCACTTAAATTTTGGTACATCACCCAACTATCTACTATGGTACAGGGTACTATGGTACTAAGAGACCAGAGGCACCTCCAATAAGCATACGGAGATTCCAAGAAACCAAGAAACTAGGAGACTAAGAAACCAGAAGCGCGTCAGGCGCTATCCAGCATCCAGCATCCAGTATCCAGTATCCAGTATCCAGAATCCGCTTTACAGCGTCCGTTTACCAATTTAAATCTCCCCAGGGTGAAAATCAAATACCATGGACCCTATCCGCACCTGGTCACCTTCGGATGCCCCAGCTTCGGCAAGCTTCTCTTCGACCCCCATCCTGACGAGCCTGCGCTGCAGGTAGGAGATGGCCTCTTCGTTTGAGAAGTCCGTCATCGCCACCGCTCTTTCAACGCCGACCCCCAGGACTACCCAGGTCTCGTCCTCCTGCGATATGGCGATCTCCTCCGTAGGAACCTCCTCCATAACAATCTCCGCCGTTCCGGCCTCGACCGCCTTAGCCTCGACCGACTTCTCCAGGAGGTCGGCGGCCATGTAAAGAAGGCGCTCGACGCCTTCACCCGTCACCGCTGAGATTGGATGGAGCTCGTATCCCATCTCCAGAAGCTTGCCGGCCACGCGCTGGAAGTTCGCCTGGGCCTCAGGCAGGTCCATCTTATTTCCAGCGACCAGTTGGGGTCGCTTGTCGAGCCCCTGATTGTATTTTACCAACTCCCGGTTGACCGTTTCGAAGTCCGCCACCGGATCGCGCCCTTCAACCGTCGCGGCCAGGTCCAGAAGGTGGACGAGGACCGCAGTCCGCTCGATATGTTTAAGAAAAGCGTGCCCCAAGCCTTTCCCAACGTGAGCCCCCTCGATGAGGCCGGGGATATCGGCGGCCGCAAAGCTGCGGCCGTCGGACAGTTTGACAACCCCAAGGTTGGGTGTTGTGGTCGTGAACGGATAGGGCGCAATCTTGGGGCGGGCCGCCGATATCCGGCTGATCAAAGTGGACTTGCCTGAAGAGGGCAGGCCGATGATGCCAACGTCGGCAAGGAGCTTGAGCTCAAGAGCAATCCAGCGCTCCTCGCCCGGTTCGCCCTTCTCGGCAAAGGAAGGCGCCCTCCTAAGATTAGTAAGAAACCGGGCGTTGCCACGACCACCGCGGCCTCCGCGCGCGACAACCACCTTTTGGCCGTCCCTCACAAGATCGAAAAGAACCTCTCCCTCAGCGCTCTTGACGATCGTCCCGGGAGGCACCTTCAAGACGAGGTCCGCGGCGTTTTTCCCATGACGGTTGTCCCCTCTGCCGTGCTCGCCACGAGCGGCCCGGAAGTGTTTCTGATAGCGGAAGTCCATCAAAGTGCGCAAGCCCGGGTCGACCACGAGGATTATTGAACCGCCCCGCCCGCCGTCTCCTCCATCGGGACCGCCTTTCGGTTTATAGATTTCCCGGTGAAAGCTGACGCAGCCATTCCCACCAGCCCCTGCCTTCACATGGATTTTTGCCTCATCAATGAACATATAAATGCAGATCCTTCAATAAAAAAAGCCACAGTCTCCTGTGGCTTTGGCGTCGAACCTCTTCTTAGGCCCGGGCGATTAGATCGCTCGCGACGCTTACCGTGCGCCCGATCTTTCCGCTCGTCCGGTAAGCCACGTAGCCATCGAGCATCGCGAATAGCGTATCGTCGCGGCCGATTCCGACGCCCTCACCGGGCTTGACCTTCGTGCCTCGCTGGCGCACCAGGATGCTGCCGGCGGTCACGTACTGGCCGCCGTAAACCTTCGTCCCCAGCCTCTTTGATTTTGAATCGCGACCGTTTCTGGTCGAGCCCATGCCTTTTTTATGTGCCATTAAAATCACCTCGGATTGAACCGTGAATAAAGCTAGACGATTACAACATTTTAACCATGCGCTGGACTTTTGTCAAATAAACCTGGGAGGTCGAACGGTTGAAAAACTATTCGGCGGTCGCTTTCGTTTCGGGCGTCCCTTCGGGAGCGGGGGCCTCGACGGGGGCTTCGGCCTTGGCCGCCTTCTTGCGCGCCGCGGGTTTTGTGAGCGAGATGTCCTCGATTCTCACCCGGGTGTGGAGCTGGCGGTGACCCTGAGTGCGGTGGTAATCCTTCTTAGGCTTATACTTGAAGACAAGGACTTTGTCTCCCTTAAAGTGCTCGAGAATCGTGATGGTGATTTTGGCTTTTGCCGCGTCAGCACCGGTCAATACTCTGTCGTCATTCCGGACCATGAGGACCTCGCCGAGTTCCAACTCGGATCCGACCTCGCCTTTAAGTCGATCCAAAACGAGCGTATCGCCTTTTGCCACCTTGTACTGTTTTCCGCCATGACGGATGACCGCGTACATATTTGGATTGATTCCCCCTTAAATACGAGACATCACACTAACACAGGAAGATGCGCCAGTCAAGAAAACGAATCCTTACCCCAGCATCCCTTCGACTTCCCGTCGCGAACCCTCTCGTAACATCTCGGCCTGGCCGATGGGGACGGTCTCGTCCGAAACAACATAAACAAGCTTTTCCGGCACGTCAACCTTTAGCTTGTCGTCTTTCAGCTTTCCGTGGTCTTCAAAGAAGTCCAAAACCAGCGGATTTATCTTATAGAGGAAGGCTTCGGCCTCTCTCAAGAGCGCCGCTTCACGGATCATCCGGAAGACCTGGATGGCGGTGGTCTTCTTCGACAAGACCCTCCCGGTCCCGCCACACCAGGCGCACGTCTCCCCCAGAAATTCTTGCAGGTTCTGGGCGACGTTCTTCCGCGTCATCTCGACGAGGCCAAGCTTTGATATCTCTATAACCCGGCTCTTGGTTCGGTCCTTCGCAAGCGCTTCGTTGAGAACCCGAAAGACCTCCTCGCGATTGGATTGTTTGGCCATATCGATGAAGTCGATGACGATTATGCCGCCGATGTCCCTGAGACGCAGGTGCCTCACGACCTCCTCCGCGGCTTCCAGGTTGGTCTTAAAAATCGTCTCTTCAAGCGAGGTTTTTCCGACAAACTTTCCCGTGTTCACATCGATGGCCGTCAAGGCCTCGGTGTCGTCAATCGTGATGTAGCCACCGCTCCGCAACCAAACCTTTCTTCTCAGGGCCGCGTCAATCTCGTCATTGATGTTGTACTTATCAAAAAGGGGCAACCGCTCGCTATAGTATTCGACTTTTCTCACGAGCTCCGGGGAGGTCTGTTCAAGATATCCTTTCACCTTATTGAAGGTACGGACGTCATCGATGCTGAGGCGGCGGTAATCGGCCGAGAAGAGATCGCGAACTATCCTGATGGCGAGTTCGGGCTCCGAGTAGATGAGCTTGACCGGCGTCGTGCTCTTCGCTCGCCGGTTGATCTTGTTCCAGAGCGTCACGAGCCGTCTCACGTCGTCTTTGAGATCGTCCTCACTGGCGGCAGCCGCGGCCGTCCGGACGATAAGACCCATGTCCATGGGCTTGACGACCTCGACAATCTCGCGTAAGCGAGCCCGTTCATCATCGTCGAGTCTTCTTGAGATGCCGACGAAATCCGAGAATGGCAGGAGAACCAGGTAGCGACCGGGGATGGTTATCTCAGTCGTAACTCTGGCGCCTTTAGCATCCATCGGTTCCTTGATGACCTGGACGAGAATGTCCTGACCCTGCTTCAGAAGGTGCTGGATGGGGGGCGCCGGCTGATCCACCTCTTCTTTCGGATAGACTATCTCGCCGACATAAAGAAAGGCGGTTCTTTCGATGCCTATATCGATAAAAGCGGCCTGCATACCGGGGAGAATATCTCTCACCCTACCCAGGTAGATGTTGCCGACTATCGATGTGGCGTCGGTGCGTTCGATATATATCTCCACGAGTTTTCGATCTTCAAGAACCGCCACCCTGGTCTCAAAGTTATCGGTGGAGATCATGAGCTCTTTTGTTTTTACACCATCCAATTCATCCTCAATCTAGCATCCAGCGTCTAGAATCCAGTGTCTGCCCTTCTATAGTACTCCATTACGTCAACCGGTCTGCCATCGACTAAAGCAAAGAGGCCCGTTCGCTCTATCTCCACCCCGGTAATCTCGATCGATAAATTGCCCACGATAAGCGCCCCCAGACTGTCCGGACGAACGCTTTCGGACCCTCCGACCGAAAGGAGAAATTCAAAATCGACTCCCCCCTCGACGGGCTCTCCGGCGATGTCGAGAACGGCCTCGGACCGCTTAACCTGCTTGACACCGCTCTCTTTCTCTACCACCAACTTGTCTTGCTTAAACAACCAGGCGATCGAGGCGGAGACCTCTTTTTCCGTCAGCTCCCTGTTGGTGGAGATGAATACATCATACGACGCGACCTTTGCTATGCGCCCAATCGACGGGGCACCGTCAGGTATATATTCTGCGTCCATAAGTCGCAATCCTTCCGGCAGTTCTCGGGAAAGCTTTGATTTGACCAATTCAAGCGGTATTTCCTCCTCAAGAAATACGACCACATACTCCGAGGTGCTGCTTGCCCCCAGAGAGAGCGCCGGCCCATAAGACAATCTAGGTTTGGGATGATACCCACCCGAAATGGCCAAAGGGAAAGCCGCCCTTCTAAGCGCCCGCTCAAGTACCTTGGCGACCTCCAGATGGGAGAGAAAACGGACTCGCCCTTCCTTGGCGTATCTAATTAAGAGCCGAGACACGCTCCTTCCTCCCCCTGGCCAGAACGTTCTTTACCTTGAATCGAGAGCAAACCCCGCAATCGCCACAGCGATCAAAGCGACAGTCAGCCGTGACCGTGCCCGCAAGAGCCCGCTCACGTTCCTTTTTCAGAAAGTCGGCCGTCACCCCCGCATCAATATGCGACCAGGGGAGAGTCTCGTCGAGCTCCCGCTCGCGAGTCGCAAAAAATTCTGGCGAGAGTCGAGTCTTTCCAAGCGCGGCGAGCCACGCCCCGAAGTTAAAATGGTCCGCCCAGGCGTCGAATTTGCACCCTGAACGCCACGCCTCGTAAATCGCTCGTCCCGCTCGACGATCCCCCCTGGCTATTATCCCCTCTACCGTGCTCACCCTTGCATCATGCCAACGTAAAGAGAGGCCGCGCCCGCGAAGATTCTCTTGAAGAAAACGCTGCTTCTGCTCTATAACTTCAAGCGCCTCCTGAGCGAACCACTGGAAGGGCGTGTGAGCCTTTGGAACAAACGAAGAGATTGAAGCGACGACCGAAAGTCTCCCACGCCGGGTTCGAGGAAGAGCGCACCGGCCCAAGTCGGCCACCCGTCTGGTCAGCGAGACTATCCCCTCGAGGTCCTCGACACCTTCGTTTGGAAGTCCGATCATGAAGTAAAGCTTAAGCCGGTGCCACCCGGATTCAAACGCCGCTTCGGCGGCCTCAAGAAGATCGGTTTCTGTTACGCCCTTGTTTATCACGTCGCGCAGGCGCTGGGTCCCCGCCTCCGGCGCAAAGGTGAGCCCCGACCTCTTGGACTTTGCGATCTGGCGAATGAGCTCGACTGAGAAGGAATCAACCCTGAGAGATGGTAGCGACAGGGCGACATCGCGCCCGTAGCGCCGGGCCAGCTCCGTCAAGACCTCTTTAACACCCGTGTGATCGGCGGTGGAAAGAGAGGAGAGCGAGAGCTCCTCGTAACCCGTGGAAGCGATCACGCGCGACGCGTTTTCGACTATTCTTTCTTCGCGCCGCTCTCTGACCGGGCGGTAAATGATCCCCGCCTGGCAGAAGCGACACCCGCGCGTGCATCCCCTCATGATCTCGATGACGCAGCGGTCGTGAACGGCGCTCACAGACGGAACGATGGGAGCGGACAAGAGCGGTGCGTCGTTCAAGTCTTTCAGGATGCGCCTCTTCACAACGTCGGGAGCGGGACTGCGAGCGGATATCTCAGCTACGCGTCCATCTTTCAGGTAGTCTACCTCGTACAGAGAGGGAACGTATATCCCGGGAATGCGAGCCAGCGCCGCAAGGATCTCTTTCCGTCCTGCTCCAGCGCGTTTTCCTACCAAGACGGCGTCGATCAGGTCGGGCAAGAGAAGCTCCCCATCGCCGATGGCGAAGGCGTCGAAGAAGAGAGCGAGCGGCTCCGGCGCAAAAGCTCCCGGACCTCCTCCAATGACCAACGGGCTGGCCTCCCCGCGATCGGCGGCGAATACCGGTATGCCCGCAAGATCGAGCATATTGAGGATATTGGCGTAGGTGAGCTCGTACTGGAGCGTAAAGCCGACGATGTCAAAATCGGCGACCGACCGGTGTCCCTCCAGGGTAAACAAGGGCACGCCGGATCGGCGCATCTCCGCTTCCATGTCCATCCACGGAGCGTACGTACGCTCGGCGATGCAATCGTCCCTCTCATTGATGAGCTCGTAAAGGATCTGAAGCCCCAAATTTGAAAGGCCCACCTCGTAAACGTCAGGGTAGGCCAGGGCTATCGAAAGGCGTCCATCAGGCGAGCGGTGGACGCTGTTTAGCTCGCCGTTAATGTAACGGCCGGGCTTCTCCACCCGTGGTAACAGCTTCTCTATCTGAAGCCAAAGGCTCAAACCTATCACCTTTTCCTAGCTCAAAATATGCCTGGGCCGCCTTACCGAGAGCGAGAGTCCCGCTAACGGCAACCCCTCCCTTGATAAGCCAGCCGGGGCCAGGCAGCAGATCCAGCAGCTCACGAGCGACCGTCCTGAAGAGGAACCCTCCGCCGATAACCGCCATGACCTCCTTCAATCTACCAAGTGAGGGCTCTTCACCATAGACCGCCATCAGCTCCAGCACCATCTTCAACTGGTTGGCGGTTAAGATCGGCATGTCTGCGCCGGGTATGAGACTTATCGTGGCGATGCCCCCGTTTTGCAGGGCTGTTTTGGTGACGATCTCGCCGGCCACCAACGGACGAAAGATCGGGAAGGAAGCCGCCAGCGCTATTTTTTCATCCGCGAACCTTTCCAGAACGCGTGGAATAAAGCGGCCGGCTATGTCCGAGTCGGTCAAGACAACCGTTACCCCGCCGATCATCTTCTCGGGAAGAAGATCGAGCGTGAGCTCGATCTCTTCCTGAACAAGATGGCGCCTCGCATCGACGACTACAAGCAGGTTGGCCGCCCTCTCAACCGCCGCCTTGGCCGCTTCACCGAGCGCCTCCCCAGGATGCAGAATGTAAACCAAGAGGTCGAAACCGAATAGATCGGCCGTGAGAAGTTCTTCCCGTTCGACAAGGGCAATGCTTCCGGATTTCGCACCGCGCGCTAGAAGTTCCGCGAGGGAAGAGCTGCCGACGACCGCGATTCGAATCGCCGAATCATACTTCGCTCGGAGGTCTACGACGTGCATGAGTATGTCCCTGGCCGTAAATAACTTTTTCAGCATGGTTCGATTATACAAAACGGCGAGCATAAATGTTGATTAGAATTCCAACGGCGATAAGGTTCGTGATAAGCGCGCTCCCACCGTTGCTAATAAAGGGCAGTGGAATTCCGGTAATCGGCATAATTCCCGTCGTCATACCGATATTTATAAGAATCTGGAAGAGCCACATGGTGACGATTCCGGCGGCGAGCAACGTCCCGAAAAGGTTCTTCGACAGGGCGGCAATGCGAATGGCTCGCAAGAGCACCAGGGCGTACAACCCGATTAGAACGAGGGCGCCGACGAAGCCGAACTCCTCGCCGACGGCCGCGAAAATGAAGTCGGTGAAGCGCATCGGTAAGAAGCGGAGGTTGGTCTGAGTTCCCGAAAGAAAGCCCTTGCCAAAGAGCATCCCCGAACCGACCGCGATCTTTGATTGGAGGAGATTGTAGCCGGCGCCCAGCGGGTCGACATCGGGATCGATAAAGACGATCAACCTTTTCATCTGGTAATCCCTGAGCAAGTTGAAGTTGAAGACGACCAGCACGACGACGACGCTCACGAGGACGATCGCCATAAAGTGGCGGACCGGGATGCCGGCGGCAAAGATCATTCCGAGTGTGAGGGCGAGGATGCAGAGGGCCGTTCCCAGGTCCGGCTGCTTGTAAATGAGCAGGACGGGCAGCGCGACGTGGGCGAAGGCCAGAAGCGTTCTTTTGGGGTCCGATAGGTCTCCCTTATAGAGCGCGAGCTGCGCGGCGAGCGTTGTGACGATGATCACCTTCGCGAACTCGGAAGGTTGGAATCTGAACGGACCGATGTCGATCCAACGCTGGGCCCCCAGCTCGGAGGCGCCGAAGAACATGACGATAAGAAGGGCCGTGATGCAACCCAGATAAAGCGGTATACCCCAGTTGCGCAACCGGTTGTAATTGATGACAGCCGCAAAAACAGCCAGGATGATTCCTAAAACCGCCCAGGTAAGCTGGCGTTTCAGATAGGCGTAAGGGTCACCGGGAACTTCCTTCGCGGTCGCCGAATAGAGCACCGTCAGGCCGTAAACCATGAGCCCGACGACCCCAACGAGGAGCGGTAGATCAACATATCTAGAGATCCTCTGAAGATCAATCACCTGGAGATATCCTCCGCCTTGATCATCGACTCTTCCTTAATGTCAAGCGCCTTGGCCAGAATGGACCTGACGACTGGAGCGGCCGCCGAACCTCCGTGTCCTCCCTGCTCTACGACGACGACCGCCAGGTATTTCGGATCGTCGGCCGGGGCGTACCCCACAAACCAGGCAAAGTCATCCTTGCCTTGAACTTCGGATGTGCCCGTCTTGCCGGCCACCGGCACCGGAAACCCCGAGAAGGCGCCGCTCGCCGTTCCATCCCTAGTTACTCGACCGAGGCCCGCTTTCATCACTGCGATGGCCTCGGGGCCAACCGGTATCTTCCTTCTGGCTTCCGGTTTAACCTCGTAGATGACCTTGCCATCGTTGTTTACGACGGCCCGAACCACGTGCGGCTTATAGAGATTGCCCCCGTTGGCGATCGCCGCATAAGAGAGAGCGAGCTGAAGGGGTGTTACGAGGAGGTCTCCCTGGCCGATGGAGATATTGACCGTATCCCCGGGATACCACGTCTGGTACTCCGGATACTCCTTGTTGAACTCCTTCTTCCACTTGCGGTCAGGAACTCGACCTACCGTTTCCGAGGGAAGGTCTATGCCCGTCGGGTTCCCAAGCCCAAAGACATCCCTCGCCCAGTACTGAAGGCGCTCTCCACCCTTCATTTCGAACTCATAGCCAAGCTGGTAAAAGACGGTATCGCAGGATTGGGCGATGGCGGAGATGAAGTCGATGGACCCGTGGCCGCTCGAAAGCCAACACTTCTTAGCCCACTGTTCGCCGAAGACACTCCAAGTCCCGCTGTCGACAAAAACTCGCTCCGGCGTGGTTAGACCGTCTGAGAGGGCCCCGATGGCGGTGATCATCTTGAAGGTGGAACCCGGCGGGTAGGTAGCCATTATCGCCCGGTCGTTTAGCGGGTAACCGCTTGATTTGTCCGTCAGCACCGCCCAGTTCTTTGAGGAGATCCCCCCGAGAAAGAGCTTGGGATCGTATGACGGATAACTTGCAAGCGCCAGAACTTCGCCGTTTCGCGGGTCCAGCACGACGGCCGCGCCGGCGTTCGCCTTCTTATATTTTCCCTGCCTAGCGACGTTTATGGCGTCGGCCAGGCCCTTTTCAGCCGTCTGCTGTAAGTCCAGATCGAGCGTCAAGACGAGGTTGTGTCCGGGATTCGGCGTGATGCTTTTTAAGATTCTGAGAGGCCGGCCGGCCGCGTTGACCTCAACTTGCTGGCTCCCTTTGGTCCCCCTCAGTGCCCACTCGTAGGTCTTTTCGACGCCCGCCTTGCCCACAACATCTCCCATATCATACCCTTCAGATTTCTTCTCTTTGAGCTCCTGCTCTGATGCCTCACCCAGGTATCCTACAAGGTGAGCGGCAAGGTTGCCGAAGGGATACTCCCTGATAGTCTCAACCGTCAGGTCGACGCCTGGAAAATCAGACTGGTGCTCTCCTAGATATGCCACGACTCGCTTATCAACATCCCGCTTGATGATCCTTGGTTTCAACGGGTCGGCGTTCTTCTCGGAAAGCTTATCGGTGATCTCCTTAACGGAAAGCCCGGTTAGCTTAGCGAGCCTCTCAAGGACCTCCTTATTAACCTGGACGACGGTCGGGAGAACGGATATCGCGAGTCCCGGACGGTTCGAGATGAAGATCTTTCGGTTACGATCGTATATGTAGCCTCTCGGAGCTTCGATGGGGATGACCCGGCGGCGATTGCTCTCTGCAAGCTTCTGGTAGTTGGGGCCGTCCATAACCTGCATGAACCAGAGGCGGCCCAGGAGGACGGAGAAGGCGATTACCATTGCCCCCGCGAAGGCGACAAGCCGTCCCCTCATGTCCTCCGGCTTCTGGCTCTTATCAAGAGACCGGTCGACCAGATCTTCTTCAAAATATTTGTAGTACTCTTTGTCCATAATCCAGCTCTCGTGAGACTTGGGTTCCAGCCTTCGCCTTTCAGCTTCTAGCTTCTAGCTTTTTGTACTCATCGTTAGCCATTGTAAACTCACTAGCGCTCTTCAATCTGGTAGGTGTCATACTAAGTCCTTAAAACACCCCTCAGGCTATTCTCACGACGCTATTAACCTCAACGTTTGTATAAGGAGCCTTTAGCTGGCAGCTAGTAGCCAGTGGCTAGTTTTTCTATCCCCACTTTCTCTTCAATGTCATCGGCGTCTTTTCGGGGCGTGGTGTGGTCAGTCGACGGTAGACAAGATATACCAACGGCATGGCCAGCGCGTTGTATAGGGCGGTCGGCAGAGCCATATCGAAAAAGAGCTTGCTCAAGCCGATCTTCTCGCCGAGGAGAAAGTTGAAGCCGGCATAGGTAAAGTCGTTCAGTACGCTCGCAGTAAGAATGGCCCCCATCGGAAGAAGAACGTTTTCAACAAAGATCGTCCGCTCAACAAAGCCCGACACGTAGCCGACTATCGCTTTTGAAAACGCCGAGAGCCCGACCACCTGACCGCCAAGAAGGTCCTGAACAAGACCTCCAACAAAGCCCAAGGAAGCACCTTTTGCCGAGCCCTCCGAGAAACCAAAAAGAACGATCAGAATAAGAACGACATCCGGCTGGGCGCCCGCAATAGCAAGATGAGGGACAACCGCAGCTTGAAATAGCAAGGCTAGAAGTATGGTGATGGCTGTTGCCAGCGGCTTTCTCATCCGATCACTCTCCAAACGGCGTCTTCTCGGGGGGATTGGTTACAACAAGCACTTCCTCAAGCCGGCGAAAATCAACCGGGGAGATGACCTTGACCGCCTTGTAAAGATTGTAACCAACTTTACCCGGCTCTGCGGTCTTCCCAACAAAAAGGCCCTTAGGAAAGACCCCTCCCAGGCCAGACGTTACGACAGCTTCGCCCGCTGAAACCGTCGTCTCTTTCGAGATATAGGAGACTAGTAGAGAGCCATCCGACTGCCCCTGAAGAACGCCGACGTCACCACTGCCGCCCAACTGGACGGAGACGCCGCTCTTCTGGTCGATTATGAGGAGGATGCGCGAGGCGTTCGCCGACGTCTGTATGACCTGCCCAACCAGGCCGTCTCCAGTAACAACGGGCATGCCTTTTTGGACGCCGTCGTTGGAGCCGAGGTCGATGATTATCGTCGACTGCCAACTGGTCGACTGCCAGCCGATGACCTTGGCAGGAAGCCCCTTGAACTCGGTGCGCTGCTTGAAAACTAGAAGGCTCCTCAACCGCTTGTTCTCAGCTTCAAGGGCCGACATGGAGCGAAGCTTCGATCTAAGTTCGGTATTCTGCCGCTTGAGAGCTGCGTTCTCAGTCCGGAATTTTCCGACGTCGACAAAGAAGCCGTAAATTTCGGATATGGGCTGAGCCACCCTCGCGATGGCCGATTGAGCCGGCGCTATGAGTCCGATGCTCCAACCCTGGACGCGGTGGAGCGGTCCCTCCTGACCCTCTTTATAGTAGACGGTCACCAGCACCATGCTCGCGACGACGAGCGCCGCAATGACCGGGTAGCCTCGCCTGCCCTCCGTAGGGCTCAAGTGAAACACTCCCAACAAAGAAGACGCTGGATACTGGATTCTTGCCACTGGCAAAGGACAAGAAAACCAGTCTTGCGTATCCGCAAGCCGCCTCTTGAAAGCAGTAAAAAATAGACTCTAGATTCTAGGACAATAGGATGCTAAGCAGAAGCTTCATTAGTCTAGCGTCCAGAGTCGAGTGTCCAGTATCCGCTTAATCCTATCTTCCGCGGATTAGGATCTTCCGAAGCGCCTGTATTTCCTGCAGGGCCTTGCCGCTCCCCACAACGACGCAGATGAGCGGGTCTTCCGTCAGATGAACCGGCATGCCCGTCTCCTGCCTGATCCTCTCGTCGAGACCCCTCAAAAGCGAGCCGCCGCCGGACATGACGATTCCCCGGTCCATAATATCGCTTGAGAGCTCGGGAGGCGTTTTCTCAAGCGTCGATTTAATGGAGGTGATGATGGCCGTAAGCGGCTCCTCGATGGCCGTGCGAACTTCCTCCGAGGAGAGGATGATATTCTTGGGCAGCCCCGTCAGTATGTCGCGCCCCCGGACCTCGACGTCCTCTTCGTCGGGGAGCGGGTAAGCCGATCCGATCTCCATCTTTATCTCCTCGGCGGTCCGCTCGCCGATCATAACGTTGTACTCTTTCTTCACGTGCTGGATGATCGCGTCGTCGAATTCATCGCCGCCGATGCGGATGGAAGCCGAGCAGACTATGCCGCCTAGAGAGATGACTGCAACCTCCGTCGTGCCGCCGCCGATGTCAACGATCATGTTGCCGGCCGGCTCCTGTATCGGAAGCCCCGCTCCAATCGCCGCGGCGACCGGCTCTTCGATCAGGAAAGCTTCCCGGGCGCCCGCCTGAATCGTTGCCTCATAGACGGCTCGCTTTTCAACTTCGGTAACCCCGGAAGGCACGCAAACGACGACCCGCGGTCTAACCGCCCAGCGCCGGTTGTGTACCTTCTGTATGAAATGCCTGAGCATCGCCTCGGTCACATCGAAGTCGGCGATGACGCCATCCTTAAGGGGACGGATGGCCACGATATTTCCTGGCGTTCTACCGATCATCCTTTTAGCTTCGGTGCCTACCGCCAGGATTTTGCCCGACTGCTTATCGAAAGCGACCACCGAGGGTTCGACGAGAACGATCCCTTTGCCCTTAACATGGACGAGCGTATTTGCGGTTCCAAGATCGACCGCCATATCCCGGCCAAATGGCACCGAGAGAAAATCGAACATGCAAATCTCCTTTACATCAAGTTGCGCTCCTTCAGGCTGACGAAAGTGCCATCGCCCAGGATAACGTGGTCGAGCAAGTCTATACCCAAGATATTTCCTGCTTTGACCAGGCGCCTGGTGAGCAATATGTCCTCCGCCGATGGCGTCGGGTCGCCGCTCGGGTGGTTATGGGCGACGATAACCGCCGCTCCGGAGAGGCGTATCACCGCCTTAAAGAGCTCCCTCGGATGAACTATCGAGGATGAGAGCGAACCGATCGAGACGTCTATCGAGCGAAGAAGCTGGTTCTTGGTGTTAAGAACCAGCGCCTTAAAATGTTCTCTATCAAGATAGCGCATCTTGGACATGAGCAAGTCGACCGCGTCCTTCGGAGTTGAGACAACCGGCCTTTGTGATGGAGTGGCGGCGCTCGCTCGCTTTCCGAGCTCGAACGCGGCGACAACCTGAGCAGCCTTGGCTTCTCCGATGCCGTCGACACGGCACAACTCCTCCGGCATGGCGTTCGCCAGCTTTCCGATATCGCCTGCGTCGGCCAGAATTCGATTGCCCAAATCGACCGCGGTCTCGCCCTGTCTGCCTGTTCGAACAAGAATCCCCAGAAGCTCAGCGTCGGAGAGCATCGGGGCACCCATGCTCATCAGCCGCTCTCTCGGACGGACCGAGAGCGGCATCTCTTTTATGGTTAAACGCCCGCTGTCAGTCATCTAACCGTTATCTCCTGCTCACCAGCATGACCCCGGCGACCGCACCGAGGACGGCCGCCACGCTAACCTTGAATTCGAACCCGACGGTGAGTGCGAATATCGCAAGATCGACGGTCGACGGCTTGACGCCAATCGGATAATTGCGGGCAAGAAATGGGAGCGCTTTGCTGAGCAGCTCACCCAGTATACCGCCGAGCATGGCGCCCAAAAAAAGAGCGACTGCAATCGCCGGATACGACCGTCTTGGATGCCTCGTTCTTCTTACCGGCCGCTCCAAAATGTGCCCCCTTCGGGCCGCGCCCGGCTCTATTAAGCCCTCACCTAACCAACTAATAGCAGCTTAGTCAGCCGATACCTACCCAAAAGGCCAAAGCTTAGTTTATCATTCATCGCTTCCGCTTTTCAAGGTAGGGTATTTTGGCACATGCGCATAGTTACAAATGGTTATCTATGCTACCAAGTGGCTAAAGAGATGGCAAATACCCTTTTAGCGCGCGTAAGATGGAGATAAGTTTCGGATCGGAAAAGAAGTGATCGACCTTATCCTCTTTCGTGTCCTCGGCAAAGACCTCGCGATTCAGCTTCACCAAGGCGCGATCCGAGTCGACTTCGATTTTTTCAAAGTCGTACTCCGTAAGCGCCTCTCTAAGCATTAATGCGAACTCTTCTTCCTGGGTCATGGCAAGCCTCCACCACATTTTTGCCACCGCAGGGCCCAATTTAATCAAAGCGCTAGAGACCAGCAATTAGCAATAGGTTAGAGATTGAGCATGGTCAGGATCGCCGACGGGTAGATGCCGATAACGGCGATGGCGGCAACTAGGAAGTAAATCGTGGCTTTAAGGGGCCATGGAACTGAAACCTCACTGCTCGCGACGGGCTTCACCAGGTACATCTGGCGAATGATATTCGAGTAATAGCCGAAGGAGATTACGGAGTTTACGACGCCGACGACCGCCAGCCATACCATGCCGCCCCTGACAGCCGACGAGAAGAGATAGAACTTGCCGATAAAACCGGCAAGCGGTGGGAGCCCCACCAGGGAGAAGAGAAAGACCGCCATGGCGAAGGAGAGGCCGGGAGCCCTCTTGGAGAGCCCCGCAAAGCCCTCGATTGATTCGCCGACCGTCGGCGCAGCGGCGAGAACGATTAGGAAAGCTCCGAGAACCGCAGCCGAGTAGACTAGGAAGTAGAAGATGAGCGAAGTCCTAGCGTAGCCGCTCACGACCGCCAGTCCGACCAGAAGATAGCCGGTATGCGCGATGCTTGAGTAACCCAAGAGCCGGCGAACGGTCGTCTGTGAGAGCGCCGCCAGATTACCGACTAACATGCTGCCCACAGCAATTATCGCAAAGAGCGGAGCCCACGTGGTGGCGGCGGGGCCAAGAGCGACGACGAAGAGGCGTATGATGGCGGCAAAGCCCCCCGCCTTCGGACCGACCGCCAGATATGAAGCGACCGGAACGTCCGCCCCTTCGTAAACATCCGGCGCCCAGAAGTGAAATGGAACCGCCGCGATCTTGAAGCCGAGCCCGGCAAGAAGAGTGATGATGCCGATGACGAGCGCAGGCGACATGCCGGTCCGGGAAAGCGAGGCGGCGATATCCGTGAAAGAAATCGAACCCGTAAGTCCGAAAGTAAGAGAAGCACCGTAGATGAAGATGGCCGAAGCGACCATCCCCAGGAGAAAGTATTTGAGCGCAGCCTCGGTAGAGCGACCGTCTCTCTTAAGCGCCACAAGAGCGTAGCTGGGAAGAACGGTCAGTTCGAGCGAGAGGAAGAGAACGAGCAGGTCCCCTGCGGAGGCCATCATCGTCGCCCCCAGAACGGACAGCGAGAGAAGCAGGTAGAACTCCCCACGCTTCGCCCCGGCGATGCTCACGCGGGCCGTCGCGATGGCGACAAGCGCCGATGCGGCCAGCAGAATAGCCTTAAAAGCGGCGGCCAAAGCATCGATGCGGTAGCCACCATTGAAGGCCGTCTCGGTGACGCCGGCCCCGAGGAGAACGGCGTCCGCCACTAAAGCACCGATGAACCCCATCCCTATGACATAGCCGAGCCAGGGCCTTTTCACATCCCGGTCGAGCTCGATAAGGAGCGCTATGAGCGCAACCGCAAAAACTATTATCTCAGGCGCAAATACCGACCAGCTCAATTATCCTCCTACCATCTTCATAATCCCGCCGACGGCCGGGTTTATCGCGGCAAGCAGCGGTAGCGGGTAGAGCCCTATGGCGAGCGTCGCCGTAGCCAGCGGGGCGACGCTTGCAATCTCCCTCAAGCTCGCATCCGGAAGCCCCTTGAATTTAGCTGGAAGCGACTCGAAATTCACCCGCTGGACCGTCCAGAGCAGGTATCCGGCGGTCAGAACGACGGCCGACGCCGCGAGAATCGACAACCAGATGTACGCCTTGTATGACCCTAGCACCACCAGAAACTCGGCGACAAACCCCGACATCCCCGGAAGGCCGAGCGACGCGAGGGCGGCAAAGCCGAAGAGACCGGCGAGCTTTGGCACGGCGGTGGAAAGCCCGCCCAGCTCCGCAATCTGACGCGTATGCGTTCTCTCGTAGATATAGCCCACGAGAAGGAAGAGCATGCCGGTAATGAGCCCGTGACTGACCATCTGGAGGACGGCTCCGTTGAGGGACGCGGTGGCCGCGGCCGCTATGCCGAGCATCACATATCCCATGTGTGAAACGCTCGAATAGGCGATGAGCTTCTTCAGATCCTTCTGGGCGAGCGCCAGAGCCGCGCCGTAGATGATGGAGACGATGGCGAGCCCGGCGATGGCCGGTCTATAGTAGTGGAAAGCTTTCGGTAGAATCGGCAGTGCGATTCTTATGAAGCCATAGCCGCCCATCTTAAGAAGAACGCCCGCAAGCAAAACAGACCCGGCGGTGGGCGCCTCGACGTGCGCGTCGGGAAGCCAGGTATGGAACGGGAATATCGGAACCTTGACCGCAAATCCCAGGAAGAAAGCCGCGAAAATGACGATCTGGACTTCACGAGCCAGCACGACCCCCTGAAGCTTCAGGATGTCGAAGCTTCCGATGCCGGCGGCGAAGTAGAGGCTGATGATACCGACGAGCATGAGGACCGATCCCAGCAGGGTGTAGATGAAGAACTTGATCGCCGCGTACTCCCGGCGCGCGCTTCCCCAGATGCCGATAAGGAAGAACATCGGTATGAGAACGAGCTCCCAGAAGACGTAGAAGAGCACGAAATCAAGCGCGGCGAAGACGCCGAGCATGCCCACCTCAAGGAGGAGGAGAAGGGCGAAGTAGCTTCTAACCCGCTCGGTGATGGACCAGGAGGCGACGACGGCGACGACGGACAAGAGTAGCGCCAGAACGAAGAGGGGCATCGAGATGCCGTCCAACCCGAGGTGATACGAGATCCCCGCCGAGGCTATCCAGTCGAAGCGCTCGATAAAGTTCATCGCACCCGTCTTGAAAAGGGCGACCAGGGCCGCCCCTAGAGCCAGGTCGAGAAGAGCGACCGCGAGCGCCGTCCAGCGAATGGCGGCGTGTCTCTCTTTGGGAAGCGCCATGACCAACGCGATCCCGAGGACCGGAAGGAAAATTATCGCCGTTAGGATCGGAAAGCCCTCCATACTATAACCTCGCAAAAGTCAGCATCCAGAAGATCAACACGATAATCCCAAGGACCATCACCAGGCCGTAATCTTGAATCTGGCCGCGCTGCGCTCGCCTAACGAGATCTCCCGCCTTCGACGTTAGCCAGGCCGTCCCGTTGACCGCCCCGTCAACCACACCGCTGTCAAAGCTGAATAGGGCGCGCGATCCGCCTACGACCGGAGCGACCAATCCCCTGGTGTAAATTTCATCGAGATAGTACTTGTTTTTGAGCAGGAGGAAGAAGGGGTTGCTCGTCTTTATGAGACCCGAAGGCAGAAGCCCGGTCGAATACTTTATCCAGGCAAACCCGAGGCCCGCGAGCGCCACCGCTATCGAAAGCCCCATCACCATGAGGTTCACGTGCTCGCCGCTCTCGCCAAGACGCAGGAAGCCCTGGAAGGCGTTCCCAAACAGGGGCGAGCCGATAAGACCGACAAGCCCGGCCGGAAAAGCAAGAACCGCCAGGGGAGCGACCATCGCAAGCGGGGATTCGTGAACCTTGGCCTGCATGTTCTTCCTCATCGAGCCCGTGAAAACTACAAAATAGAGGCGACCGACGTAAAACGCGGTAAGGAGCGAGGTCAGAAGCGCCGCGGCAAAGACGGGGTACGCGCCTTTTACAAAAGCGGCCGTCAGAATCCCCTCCTTGCTCCAGAAGCCGGAGAGACCGGGAAAGCCGGCGAGCGCGAGGCCGCCGACGGCAAAGGTGAAAGCTGTCCCTTTCATCTTTTTGGCGAGCCCTCCCATCTCGAAGATGTCCTGAGTGTGCGCCGAGTGGATGACCGAACCAGCGCCGAGGAAGAGGAGGGCCTTGAAGAAAGCGTGCGTGGTCAGATGAAAGACCGCCGCTGAATAGGCCCCGACGCCCAGACCGATCATCATCAGACCGAGTTGGGAGATGGTGGAGTAGGCGAGAATTCGTTTTATGTCCCTTTGAACGAGCGCAATGGTCGCCGCCATCAGCGCCGTAACCGCCCCAATCCCGGCGACCACGTCCATGGCGACGCCGGAAGCGGCGAAAATCGGGTAACTCCTGGCGACGAGGTAGACGCCGGCCGCGACCATCGTCGCGGCGTGGATGAGAGCGGAGACCGGCGTCGGGCCTTCCATGGCGTCGGGAAGCCAGACGTGTAAGGGGAACTGAGCGCTCTTGCCCATCGCCCCAAGGAAGAGCAAGAGCGACGCTGCGGTCGCCACAGCCGGCGCAAGCCGGGCGGCGAGCACCGAGCCGACGTCGAGGTTGCCGACCGCATAGTAGAGGACGACGAGACCGAGGAGAAAGCCCACGTCCCCGATTCTCGTCGTGACAAAAGCTTTTTTCGCCGCGTCAGCGGCCGCTTTCTTCTCAAACCAGAAGCCGATCAAGAGGTAAGAGCATAGACCGACCAGCTCCCAGGAGGCGTACATCTGAACGTAGTTGGCCGAAAGCACCAGCATGAGCATGGCCGCGGTGAAGAGGGAAAGACATGCGAAGTACCAGTGGTAACGCCTGTCTTCTTTCATATAACCGACCGAATAAATCTGCACGAGCGAGGCGACGCTCGTGACGACCATCAGCATGACGGCCGTCAGGCGGTCGATGAGGATGCCGACGTTAAGGTCAAGCTCGCCGATGGACAGCCAAGGGATGAGTACCTCGGAGCCACGACCACCTATCACCTGGTAGAGAATGAAGGATGAGATGGCGAAGGCGGAGAGAATCGCCCCGACTGAGACGAAGTGGCTCCATTTGCCAAAGCGCTTGCCAAGGAAAAGAAGAATTATGAAGCTGGCTGCCGGCAGCGCCGGTATTAACCATGCGTAAGTCATCTCATCCCCTCAACATATCAATCTCGTCGACGTCCACCGTCTTCGCGGCCCGGTATAGCGCAAAGACCAGGGCGAGCCCCACCGCAACCTCCGCGGCGGCGACCGCCATGATAAACAGGGTGAAGACCTGCCCCGTGGATTTTGCGGGCGTGAATCTTGAAAAGGAGACCAGGTTAAGGGTGGCCCCGTTAAGCATTATCTCGATCGAAAGGAGAACGGCCACCGCATTACGCCGGGTCAAAGCTCCGTATAACCCTATCCCAAAGAAGATGGCGCTAAGAGCCAGATAGTATTCAAGGCCCATTACTTCTCACGCTCCTTTGCCACCACGACCGCCCCAACCAGCGCCGCCAGGAGTAGAACGGAGACGATCTCGAATGGCAGCACGTAATCATTCGTAAAAAGCTTGCCAAGTGTAGCGATATCCACCCCGGGAACCTCTCGTACCGTCTTGAAGCTTGTCGTCATGATGGCCGCGATCAAAATACCGGCCAGGAGAGCGACCGGCCCGGCGACGGTAAGACGGCGCTCCAGCGAAGCATTCAAGCGAGCGCCTTCCTGTTGCGTCAGCATGATCCCGAATAAGATCATCACGACGACGCCCCCGACATAGACGAAAATCTGCATGATGCCGACGAAGCTCGCTTCAAGCGTGAAATAGAGACCCGCCACCGAGAGCAGAAAAGACCCGAAGAACAGGGTCGACCGGAAGAGGTCTTTACCGCTTACGACCGCTACGGCCGAGCCCACGCCAGCCAAACCGAGCAAGCTGAAGACTACCAGCTCAGGACCGGACATCGCTCATCTCTCCTTCCCGTTCAGGCGGCCCTGCCATGCGCTCTGCCTCGAGGACGACCTTTTCCTTATCGTACGTTGCCAGCTCGAACTCCTTGCTCATGATCAGCGCTTTCGTCGGACATTGGTCGGCGCAGAGGCCGCAGAACATGCACTTTGAAAGGTCGATTTTGTACTCGGTAACCCTTCTAGGACCATCGCCCGGCTTCGTCCTTTCCACGCTGATCGCAAAATCAGGGCAGATGCGCTGGCAGAAAGAGCAACCGACGCACATCTCGCTCCGGCAGGAGAGCGACCTGAAAGCCTCGGCGACCGCCTCTTCCTCGGTGAAACCGAGTTCTATCTCACGAAAGTCCTTAACGCGCACTTCCGGCGCCACCTTGGGCATTACCGCCCGGCGCCGCTCCGGCTCGATATAAGTCGGCTCGTTCGGCTGATAAGGACCTTCCGTCTTGATATCGATCTTCACCCGTCCTTCTTTAAGGTCCAAGCCCTTTAGATAGCGATCGGCCGATATGGCCGCCTCGTGGCCGGAGACTATCGAGCCGATCGCCGAGCCCGGGCCCGTGATGACTTCCCCGGCCGAAAAGACTTTTGGATTTGACGTCTGCTGCGTCTCATGGTCGACCACGAGAAGACCTCGCTCGTTGAGGCCACAGACGCCCTCGATGAACTTGTTTTCGCTGCCCTGCCCGATCGCAAAGATGACCGTATCGACCTTGACCGTTTTGACCTCGCTCTCGTCGTAGGAGGGATTGAACCTTCCCTCGGAATCAAAGACGGCCAGGCACCTCTTGAAAGCCATACCGATGACTCGGCCGCCTTCCGTTAAAACCTCCTTCGGCCCGAAAGATGGGTGAATCTCTACTCCCTCCTCGAGCGCCTCTTCAATCTCCCAATTGTGGGCGGGCATGTCGGCGTAGGCCGGCCCCTCCAGGCAGAACTCGTAGACCTTCTCGGCGCCGGCGCGGACGGCGCAGCGGGCGACGTCGATCGCGACGTTCCCGCCGCCGACGACGACCACGCGCTTACCTATGCCGGTCGCCTGACCGAAGTTCGCCGCCTTAAGGAAGGGGAGCGCCAGAAGTATCCCCTTCTTGGCATCCGCACCGGGGATCGGCAGACCCCGCGAAATCTGGAGGCCATTGGCGATGATCACTGCGTCGTGGGAGTCGACTATCTCGTTAAGCTCGATGTCCTTGCCGACCTCTACACCCGTCTTGATCTCCACCCCGAGCGAGGCTACATAGCCGACATCCCAGGCGAGCTTCTCGCGGGGGAGCCGGTAGGCCGGAACGCCCGTGAGAAGCGCCCCACCCCCGGAGGCGTTTTTTTCGAAGACGGTGACGTCATGGCCGGCCTTTGCCAGATCGGCGGCGGCGCTCAAGCCCGCCGGGCCGCTGCCGATTATTGCGACCCTCTTGCCGCTCGTCTTGGCGGGCGGAAGCGGATACGGCAGATGCTCGCAGGCGTCGGCGGCAAAGCGCTTCAAGTTCCTGATGGAAACCGGTTCATCGAAGTAGCCGCGCCGGCAACTGATTTCACACGGGTGGTGGCAGATGCGCCCGAGCGAGGCGGCAAAGGGCGCCCTCTCCCTGATGATGGCGAGCGCCCGTTCAAACTCACCGCTCGCGACCGCCGCGACATAGCCGCGGGCGTTCGTATGCGCCGGACAAGCCGATTCACAAGGCGCAAGAAACCCGCCCACGTGCAGCTCCATGACGCGCCCGTTGTACTCCTGCAAGGTCCCACGATCATCGTCGAGCGGATGATCACCCACAAAGGCCTTGACGGCGGGGGCGCCGCGGAAGCGCTCGGCGAGCTGCAGCTTTTTACGAATGATTATGAGCGTAACCGGGCGCCGGAAGATCTCCTTTACGGTGACGGAGAACCCGTTATAAAAGCTCTTGGTGGCTTCTATTAACCCAGCAATCCCCTTAACCATTCTCCACCCACAAACACGATCGCAGCCGTGAGGGCCACGTTAATCAACGAAATCGGCAGCAACACCTTCCAGCTTATCTCAAGAAGCTGATCGATCCGGTAGCGTGGAAGCGTCCACCTGACCACCATCGCGACATAGACGAGGGCGTACGCCTTGAGAAGAAGCCACACCGGACCCAACTGCGGAAGCAAACCGAACGGCCCGCGCCAACCTCCCAGGAAGAGCACAGCGCCCATCAGGCAGGCCACCAGGAGCGCCACGTACTCACCCATCATGAAGAAGCTGAATCGCATGCCCGAGTACTCGGTGAAATACCCGTTGACGAGCTCGGATTCACCCTCCGGTAGGTCGAATGGCGTCCTGCCGACCTCCGCGATCGAGGCTATGTAGTAAACCAGAAACCCCAGTATCTGGGGGATGATGAACCACAAGCTCTTCTGGGCATTGACTATCCCCATCATGGAAAGGGTCCCCGCGAGCATGACTACTCCGAGAACAGAGAGCGACCTTGGAATCTCGTAGCTGATGAGCTGCGCCGCCGAGCGCATGCCGCCGAGAGTCGAGTACTTGTTTCCCGAGCTCCAGCCAGCCACGAATATGCCTATCGAGGCGAGCGACGGCACGGCCAGGTAATACACCAGACCGACGCCCATGTCCCGTGCGATGAGCCCCGGGCCGATCGGCAGTACGAGCAGCGCGAGCAGCGCCGGTATGAAGACTAAAAAGGGCGCAAGCGCGAACATCTTCTTGTCGGCGGCGGCTGGCAATATGTCTTCTTTTATGAGGAGTTTCACCATGTCTGCTAGAAGCTGCATCGAGCCGTGATAGCCGCGGACCATCGGCCCCCAGCGTGACTGTATGTCGGCGCTTACCTTGCGCTCCATCCAGACCAAAAACATGACGTTGAGGGCGGAGAAAAGGACAAACCCAAGACCCCAAGCAGCCGGGACGAGGAGGCTCCCTGCCGTGAAGTCGACGTTCATCTATCCACCTCCCCGAAGACAGGGTCGAGCGAGCCTACCGTGATCACAAAGTCGGCAATCATGCAGCCCGGGCCAATGGCCTCGATGGTCGAAAGGTTCGAAAAGGCCGGACTTCTGACTTTAAGCCTGTAGGGATAGGGCGTCCCATCAGAGACGACGAAAAAACCGAGCTCTCCGCGAGGAGATTCGATGCGGGCGTACGCCTCACCCGGCGGAGGTGCGAGCAGCCTGGGCACCCCCTCGGCTATTACCCGCCCTTCAGGTATCTGCTCGAGCGCTCTCTTTATTATAAAGACGCTCTGCCTCATCTCCTCGACGCGCAAGAGCGCCCGCTCGTATGAGTCTCCTGCGCTACCCACCGGAACCTCGAACTCGATTCTATCGTACACCAGGTAAGGTTGGGCCTTGCGCACGTCAAAGTTGACGCCGGAGGCCCTCAAGGTGGAACCGCTCGCCCCGTACGAGAGAGCATCCTCACGCGAGAGCACCCCAATCCCCTCCGCGCGCTGCCTGAACATCCGGCTCCCGAAGAAGAACCTCTTGAGCTTCTCGACCGTCTTCAGAAAGTCGTCCGCGAAAGCGTTTATATCGTCGGCGAGACCGGGGGGGATATCCCCGGAGACCCCGCCGATTCTGGCGTAATTGTAGGTGAGCCTGGCCCCGCAAAGCTTTTCCATAATGTCGAGCAGCTTCTCGCGTGGCTGCAGATGGAGAAAGAGGATGGTGAGAGCGCCCGCATCAAGACCGCTGGCCATGAGCGCTATGAGATGGCTCGAAATTCGGTTCAACTCGGCCGCTATCACGCGCAGATACTGAGCTCTCTCCGGCACCTCTATGCCGGCTAGCTTCTCAACGGCCAGGCAGTATCCGACGTTGTTAAGGGCCGAGCCGACGTAATCGAGGCGATCCGTGATCGGGACGATCTGGGCGTACGTCCTGGCCTCCACCATCTTCTCGAAAGAACGATGAAGATAACCGATGCTCGGATGGACCTCGGTGATCAGCTCGCCATCGACGACGACCTCCACTCGGAAGACGCCGTGCATCGACGGGTGCTGAGGCCCCATATTGATTGTCAGCTCTTTTGTCTCTTCCATAGCGTTCTCGCCAATCGACTACTGCCTGCCATTTTGATAATCAAGCTATCAGCTATCAGCTCACCTGGCGGTTATCGTATATTCCTGCCTCGTCGCTTGCGCTCCTCGATATACCATAGGGTCCACCGGCGCCCAGAACGGACCGGATGAGGCACGTTCGTGGAACGCGCCTATATCTTCCGAGCGCATACTTACCTTCTCAAAGCACCGCACGTGAGGCTTTTTAGCTGAAAGCTGACAGCTTTTATCGTCGGTCAATAGACGTTCGGTCGCCTTTCAAGCCGCTCGTCCTCATAATCCTTCCTTAAGGGGTGACCAACCCAATCATCGGGCAGCAATATCCGCGTGAGGTTCGGGTGGCCGGTAAAGACTATGCCGAATAGATCGTAGACCTCCCGTTCCTGCCAGAGAGCGCCTTTGAATAGGTGAGTTATCGATCCCACCTTGGCGTCCTCTCTTGGAACGCGCGCCTTTATCGCTCCATCCCTCAGTGGTTCGAGGGAGCAGAGCCGGTAGACGAGCTCGAACACCTCTCCCCGGTCGATCGCGGTAAGATAGCTGAGGTACTCATAGCCCGCGTCCTTGAGAGCGCTGACGGCCGCTCGGACGGCATCAGGCTTGACGGTCAAGACCAGACCTTCCTCGCCGCTCGAAGATGACTCGATCGAGTCACCAAGCTTGGCGATGAGGTCGTCATCCGCCCGGACCGCCACCCTAGGCACCCCCTTTGATCTTCTTCTCAAGCTTCAAGAAACCGTCGATAAGCGCCTCCGGCCTCGGCGGGCACCCGGGAATGTAGATGTCTACCGGGATTACCTTGTCGACGCCTTTCACGACGGAGTAGGTGTCGTAATAGTATGGCCCTCCGCCAGTCGCGCAGCCGCCCATCGCGATAACGTAGCGCGGTTCCGCCATCTGCTCCCACAACCTCCTGACCATCGGGGCCATCTTGTACGTCACGGTTCCCGCGACTATCATCACGTCGCTCTGGCGAGGCGTATTCCTCGGGATGATCCCGAAGCGGTCCGCATCGAACCTGGAAGAGTTCAGATTCATCATCTCGATGGTGCAGCAAGCCAGGCCAAAGAGCATATACCACATGGACGACCCCCGAGCCCAGTCGAAAAGCTGCTCCACCGTTGCCGTTACAACGCCGGCGTTGCGGGCCTCCTTGCATGGGGGAAGCGCGTCGTCGGTCTGGACCTGGTGGGCCTCGTCTACTGCCACTTGAGGGCCCCCTTCCGCCAGGCAAAGGCAAGCCCAAGGAGTAGGATGCCGATAAATAGCGCTACCTCAACCAGCGCAATCAAGCCGAGGGAGCGAAAAGCAACCCCCCATGGGAAGAGGAAGATCATTTCAACGTCGAAGACGACAAGAAGAAGAGCAAAGAGGTAGTAACGTATTTGCGTCTGCGGTCTTGCTTCACCCGACGCTTTGTTGCCGCACTCGTAAGGAGCAAGCTTTTCCGGGGAGGGATTCTTGCACCTGACCAACTTTGAGACAAAAAGCACAATCCCTACGAATGCCGTTCCAACTAGGGTAAAGACGAAAACGTTAATTAGGTCGTAGAAGGAAGTCGACACTTTTCCTCCCTGTGGAACGATCTGCCGGCCGACCTTGCGACCAAGCCGCCGGGATCAGCCCTGGGCACAACTGCTTACGTCTTCTTATCGCTTACCAACCGCTCGCTCCAAAGGTTAACATTTATTCAATCGAGCCCGAATTATGTCATCGCCCGAAAAGAATATGGGTATCTCGCGTTTCGCCGATTCTAGCGAATCGGCCCCGTGGACGATATTCTGACCTATCTCTTCGGCAAAATCTCCCCTGATCGTGCCAGGCGCCGCCTGCTTTGGATCGGTCGCTCCCATAACGTCGCGAACCTTGGCGATCGCGTATTCTCCGGTGAGAACCATCGGAACCACCGGACCGGAGAGTATAAACTCGACCAAGTCGTCGTAGAACGGCTTCCCTTTATGAATGGAGTAGAGCTCCTCAGCCTTCTCCCGGGTCAACTTCGTGAGCTTAAGCCCTATTACCTTGAGACCAGCCGCCTCATATCTCTTGATGACCTCACCGATCAAATTCTTGGCGACCCCGTCGGGCTTCACCATCGAGAAGGTTGTCTCCAAAAACGACGCCTCGCTTAATCATTCCGTAACATTAGTTGCAAGGTTAGCAGAATAAGCCAGCGTCATCAATAAGAACTGTCGGGGTTTTAGAGCGTCTCCTGACAATAGGGGCAGATCGTCCACCCTATCTTCAGCGGGCGCTCGCAGGACGGACAGGCGGTTTTCAGGCGCCTCCGGCAATACGGGCAGATGAGGAAATCTTTGTCGACCGGCTTGAGGCAGGACGGGCAGACGAGATCGGTATTTCCGAGAACCGCTTCTTTGGTCTTAATCTCGAGCTCTCTTTCACGCATGTCTTCAAGATACTCTGGGGGCCGCACTATCAAATAGACCAGCCAACCGGCGACCGGAAATATAAGCGACACGGTCGCCCAGTATAGTGCGAGGCCTCCCCTGCGCCTCGCGTCCCTATAGGTCCAGAAGACGAGGCTACCCCAGACGACGACCAGAAACAGCAAGAAGAGGTTTTCGGTCAGCCTGAACAGAGGCGAGTTAAAGAAGCTTACGATTGATGAGAACAGGTCTGCGTCGCCCAAGTTACCCCCAACCAATCTGCCACCCTCGTACCGGAGCAGCAAGAAACGGCCAAATTGACTATAACAAATAATAAATCAGAAACTTCGCCGGGGCAAACGAGCGAAGTTCCTTCGTACCCGGTACCCTGGTGCCCGGTACCCTGGTGCCCAGGTATCTGGTATCCTGGTATCTTACCGAGCACCTTTGACTAAAACCCATAATAGCTCTGCCGTCTGCACGCGGCCATTTGTACTTTTCCAGACCCGGTTTAGTAAATTCGCGCCCAAACCAAGTGCTATGGTACTAAGGTACCATGGTACCAGTAGCCCTTGCCGCCCATATGTCCCTTGCTTCGCCCACGGCATAGAGCGACCCGGTGACGACGACGATACCGCCGTTCGCACACTCGAGCCCCCTCTCAATCGCCTTACTCATATCGGGCTCCGTTTCGCAAGGGATCGAGCCCGCGCTGGAGGCCAGCTCGGCGACGGAGGCCGACCTGTAGCTCTTGTTCTGGGTGAGGATCAAGCGATCAACGGATGGAGCGAGCACTGACAGGATGCCTTCCAGATCCTTGTCCGACGAGACGCTCAAGACCACTACCAGACGACTCCCACCATAACTCTCCTTGAGGGAGCTGATGAGCTCTCGCATTCCCGCAGGATTATGCGCACCATCTACCAGAACAACCGGTTCGTAAGAGATTATCTCCATTCTCCCCGGACATAAAACCTCACTCAGGGCTTTTGCTATGCCGCTCTCCAGGAGCGGCCCCTCAACGAACGCTTCGCAAGCCGCGATGGCGACGGCCGCGTTGATTCTTTGAAACTCACCGAGCACTTTAAGGTTTAAGCCCCGATAAATGCCGAAGATTCCTTCGATAGAGACGATGGCACACCTATCGATGGTCAGTGAATCAAGGATGCGGAAATCCTTCCCGAAGAGCCTCAACTCCGCGTCGACGGCGCGACAGCGGGACTCTATCTGGGCAAGCGCCTCCGGCATGAGATCGCCGCCTATGGCAACCGAGTCCTCTTTGATGATGTGCGCCTTGTCCCAGGCGATCTTTCTGATCGAGTTCCCCAGCCTGTCCGCGTGATCGAGATCGACGTTGGTCACGATCGATATCTTAGGGCGAGAAACGCTCGTCGCGTCCCACCTTCCGCCGAGACCGACTTCGAGGATAGCCGCGTCGACCTGCCCGACCGCGAAGTGATTGAGAGCCGCGGCCGTGAGAATTTCGAACTCGGTCAGCTCCCCCATTCGGGCAGAGACTTGATCGAGAACCGGTTTCACGGCTGAGACGGCTGCAGCGAAATCTTCCTCGTCAATTTCAACGCCGTTGACGGCGATCCGCTCCGTATAGCTGGAAAGATGGGGAGAGGTGTAAAGCCCCACTTTGAAACCGTGCTCCCTTAAAACAGCCGCGGCCATTCTCGCCGTGCTCGTTTTGCCGTTCGTTCCTGTGATCTGAATCACCGGATATCTTTCCTGCGGCCGACCCAGCGCCGAGCAGGCCGCGGATATCTTTTCAAGCCCCGGGTTGATGCCGAACTTCAAAGCTTTGGTTATATAATCGATCGCCTGGTCGAAAGTCATGCCATCTCCAGGAAGCCAGAGACTATCTAGTACCTTAGTACCTTGGAACCAATTAATAGCTTACGAGTCTCGAGTCTCGCCATCCGTACCGTTCGCGGAAAGGCCCCCGAGCCCGGTACCACGGCGAGAGCATACCGATATGGCGGGTGGTTTGTCAAAACGCTTGCCTGCAGGGCAGCCAGCCGCTTGCTAAACAACTAATTGGTATACGCTTTCCAGTTACTTAATCGCTCTTTCCAAGACCTACTCCAGTTATATATAATAACTGCTAGTCTCAGAGAGACAACACGAGCTCTTTCGTTGAACATCCTGACGATCGGGATTCAAAGTGGACACTTATTCGGCGTCCAGAAAATAGTCGCACAACAACGGTCTGAACCAAAGGGTCGCAAGGTCCAATCGGTATGCAAGGCTTAGGAAGGAGATGGATGAGAGTCAAGCGTAGGGAGACCGCTATCGGCGAGGGGCTGTCCCCTCTTGAAATCGAGATCATGAAAGCAGCCTGGCGAAATGGCGAGATAACCGTTCGCAATGTGCATGAAGCCCTTTTAGCTGATGGGTACATCCCTTATACCAGCGTCATGGCCGTCATCAACGGCTTGGTGGCAAAAAGCATTTTGAAAAAAGATGAGTCATTCAGAACTTACGTTTACAAGCCGACGATGAATCGGGACCAGCTCGCCGTTAAAATCATCGACGACGTAGTCGATCAGATTCTGGAAGGCGACCCTCAGCTCCTCATCAGACACCTAACCGGGCGGTCGGAGAAGAAGAGGTCTGGTTTAGCTAATAGCTAGTGCACCTCCAACTTGAAACGCTTAGAATAGAGATTCGAGTGTCATCGCGAGAGCCTGCCTTTTAGGCCCGAAGCAATCCCGTGAGTTTTCAGCTACCGGTACTGTTTTGCCGAGGCCATATCCAGGGCACGCCCACAGCTTGCCACGGGCGGTTCGAGAACCGCCCCTACATGACAGGGGCCTCGCGATGACACTTGCCGAAACGAGTTGGAGACGCACTAGACGCTAGACCTCAAACAGATAGCCCTTATCCAGTATCCAGTATCCAGTATCCAGTATCTGCCTTACAGCGTGCCCCTACAATGAATCCACCTGGACTTTTATTTTGGCGATTTTTTCGTCGAGATCCGCGAGCTTGTCTCTCTCGCGCTCAACCACCTGCTCCGCCGCCTTGGCTAAGAAGCCCGGAGTCGCCAGCTTCTTAGCCACTTTTTCTCGGTCTGCTTCCAGCTTGACCAGCTCTTTTGCCAAGCGTTTCTTCTCTTTCTCGATATCGACAAGCCCCTCGAGGGGCAGGTATATTTCGACCCCCCGCTCGACGGCGATGGCCGCATGAGAGGGCTTCGCCCCGCGAGGGGTGACGGAAAGCTCCTCGATAAAAGCAAGACTCTTTATATAATCGCCATGTTCGATCAAGAAATCTCGCTTATGGGCTTCGTCCGTCATCATTACGGTACGAACTTGCCTGGTAAGAGGAATGTTCAAGACGCTTTTAATCGACCGGACGGACGACGTCACCGCCTGCAAAAGGGCGAAGCCCGATTCAACCGCCTCGTTTATCCTGCTTGCATCAACCCTCGGCCATGGGGCGGTGACTATCGTCTCCCCGCTGCCCGGCAAGCGCCCCCATATCTCCTCCGTGACGAAGGGCATAAAAGGGTGCAGCAAGCGCAAACATTGGTCGAGCACGTCGACAAGGAGATTCTGGGCGGCCAGTCGCCCGCGGGGCGTCGGTGACCGGTAGAGCCTCTCCTTGGCGAGCTCCACGTACCAGTCGGCGAAGTCGCTCCAGAAAAAGTCGTAGAGCAGGCGGCTCGTCTCGGCGAAGTTATATACTTCGATTGACCTGTCAACCTCTGAAATCACCCGGTTGAGCCTGGAGATTATCCAGCGGTCCGCAAGATCGAGGTCGTCTTCACGGGTCTCCATCTTTTCGTAACCTTCCAGGTTCATGAGGACGAAGCGGGAGGCGTTCCAGATTTTGTTCGCGAAGTTGCGCATCCCCTCAATCCTCTCCTCGGAGAGGAAGATGTCCCGACCCGGCGTGGCAAGAGAGGTGAGTGTGAACCTCAAGGCGTCCGTCCCGTACTTCTCGATGATATCCAAAGGATCGATGACGTTGCCGCGGCTCTTTGACATCTTCCTCCCCTGGGCGTCTCGAATGAGCGCGTGGATGTAGACTTCGAAGAATGGAATCTCCTTGCGAAAGTGAAGGCCCATCATGATCATCCTGGCGACCCAGAAATAGATGATGTCGTGGCTCGTCGTCAGCAACGAGGTCGGATAGAAATACTTGAGGTCCTCCGTCGCTGAAGGCCAGCCCAGGGTGGCGAACGGCCAGAGGGCGGAGGAGAACCAGGTATCGAGCACGTCAGGGTCCTGGACGACGGCCCCGCCGCATTGCGGGCAAGCGGAGGGCGCCTCATAAGTCACGACCGTCTCGTCGCATTTTTCACAGTACCAAGCGGGAATCTGGTGGCCCCACCAGATCTGTCTCGAAATGCACCAATCGCGGATGTTGCGCATCCAGTCGAAGTATATCTTCGTCCAGGAAGCCGGGGTGAAAGTCACCCTACCCTCCTCGACCGCTTTTATAGCCGGCTCGGCGAGCGGCTTCATGCTAACAAACCATTGCTTGGAGAGATAAGGCTCGATAACGGTGTCGCAGCGATAACAGCGACCGACCGAATGGATGTGCTCTTCAACATGGTCGAGAAGATCCCGCTCTTCGAGGTCGGCAACTATCTTATCCCTCGCTTCGTATCGGTCCAACCCACGGTAAGGGCCGGCGTTTTCATTCATGACGCCCTCCGGGGAGATGACGACTATCCGGGCGAGATTGTGCCGGTTGCCGATTTCGAAATCGTTCGGGTCGTGGGCCGGCGTCACCTTGACGGCGCCCGTGCCGAACTCGGGATCGACAAAGTTGTCGGCGATCATCGGAATCTCCCTCTTCAAGAGGGGCAGGATGGCGGTGAGCCCCACGAGCTCGCCGTAGCGAACGTCCTCCGGATTAACGGCGACGGCGGTATCGCCGAGCATCGTTTCCGGCCTGGTCGTAGCGACCATAACGAACTCCGCCGAGTCCTTCACCGGATACTTGATGTACCAGAGCTTGCCCTCGCTCTCTTTGTACTCGACCTCGATATCGGAGAGAGCCGTCCGGCAGCGCGGGCACCAGTTGACTATATAATCCCCCCGGTAGATGAGGCCCTCCTCATAGAGCTTGACGAAAACCTCCCGGACCGCTCTTGTATACGGCTCATCGAGCGTAAAGCGCTCCCTATCCCAATCGCAAGACGCCCCGAGCCTTTTGAGCTGCATTATGATGCGGCTTCCATACTGCTCCTTCCAACTCCAGGTGCGCTCGATAAACCTCGCTCGGCCTAAATCATGCCTGGTAAGACCTTCTTTTGCTATCTCCCGCTCAACGACGTTCTGCGTGGCGATGCCCGCATGGTCGGTCCCCGGGAGCCAGAGCGTCGGAATACCTTGCATCCGCTTGCGCCGGATGACGGCATCCTGCAATGTGTTATTCAAAGCGTGCCCCATGTGAAGAGAGCCGGTAACATTGGGCGGGGGGATCACTATGGCAAACGGCTTTCGTTGGGGATCGATCGGTGCCCTAAAATAACCCTTTGCTTCCCAGATCGGGTAGATTCTGGCTTCAACCTCATGCGGTTGGTAAATCTTCGGGAGAGTTTCATCCATGATGGTCGACCTTTTAGACGCTTTTCCGGAAAATCAGGGATCATAATACCATAAACCCAGCCCATTAACTTATTCGTGATACGGTGCACATAGGTGAACTGGCGCTCTGACTTCGGCAAAGGGCTTGAATTATAGTAAGCGATGACTTAACTTTATAGGGTACCCTTGGACAACTGTGATGACCCTTGCATAAGCCGCTGGGGGAGTATATGAAACGCAAATCAGCAATAATCGCAGCTCTCTTCATACTTATAGCACTGGGGATTACCGGCTTCTCCGGGTGCACGCAGACACCGAGCGGTGAAGCGAAGGTCGATATCAACGAAGGCATGTACGACGTCAGCCTGTTCTACGTCCACAAAAACCCGAAGACAGGAGAGGAGAGCTATTACTTTCTGGTCTCGGCAAACGAGGGGGAGCTGAGAGCGATAAGGGTTCCGAAAAGCTCCGTAAAGGAGAGAAAGACGAGGCAATCTTCCTATGTTTCCGTGCGCAAAGGTAATATAACCTTTTTCCGCCATGATGAGGCCCTTGCAAAGCCGAATATATCCGGGGAAGACGCGTACGATAAGAGATTCACCCCGCCTTCACCTTCACCTTCTCCGCCAGCACCCCAACCGGTTGCGCCACCGCCTTCACCGGAGGCAACCCAGCCTTCCGGGGAGAATTCTAGCGAAGAGGAAGTAGTGCAGTAAATCTAACCGCCGACCGCCAGAGGCTGACGCCTGACGCCTGAGCCGGTGACCTCGATAAAAATCCCATTCGAGATTATCCGAAAGTCAAAGGGCGTTCCGCTAGCGGAACGCCCTTCTCTTTGTCTACTTGCCTTATTTATGCAGGTACTTCTCTCTCCGGAGGCAGCGGCGGCACCGCGACGGTCGCCTCCTCGAGACCGCCCTTCTTCACCAGCGTCGGAGGCACCTCGTTCGTGGCGACCTCTTTGGTTATGATGCACTTCTGGATGTCGGTTTGACTCGGTAGATCGTACATCACGTCGAGGAGAATGCCTTCAAGAATGGCCCTGAGGCCTCTGGCCCCAGCCGCTCTTTCGATCGCTTTCTTGGCGATCGCCTTGAGCGCCGCTTCCTCAAAGATAAGCTCGACGCTATCGTAGTCGAAGAACTTCTTATACTGCTTGACCAGCGAGTTCTTTGGTTCCGTAAGAATGTGAACCAGATCTTCCTCGGTCAGCGAATTGACCGTGGCGATGACGGGCAATCTGCCGACGAATTCCGGGATGAGTCCGAACTTCAGCAAGTCTTCCGGAAGCACCTTCAAAAGAAGTTCGCCGGTATCCTTCTTCTTCTTGCTCTTAACATCGGCGCCGAAGCCAAGGCCGCTCTTATCGCTGAGCCGCTTCTCGACGATTTTCTCAAGGCCGGCAAACGCACCGCCTACGATAAAGAGGATGTTCGTCGTATCGATCTGGATGAACTCCTGGTGAGGATGCTTGCGACCACCCTGCGGTGGAACGCTGGCCTCCGTTCCCTCCAGGATCTTAAGGAGCGCCTGCTGGACGCCCTCTCCGGAGACGTCCCTCGTAATCGAGGGGTTCTCGCTCTTCCTAGCGATCTTGTCGATCTCGTCGATATAAATGATGCCCGTCTCTGCGCGCTTGACGTCGTAGTCCGCCGCTTGAATAAGCTTCAGAAGGATGTTTTCGACATCCTCGCCGACGTAGCCGGCTTCAGTAAGAGCGGTCGCGTCTGCGATCGCAAACGGCACATTCAATATCCGAGCCAGTGTCTGCGCAAGGAGAGTCTTTCCACAGCCAGTCGGGCCCAGAAGCAGAATATTGGACTTCTGTAGCTCAACGTCATCATTACCCTGAGGTCCAACCTGGATTCTCTTGTAATGGTTGTAAACGGCAACCGAGAGGATTTTCTTGGCCTCTTCCTGGCCGATAACGTAGTCGTTCAGAACCGCATATATCTCCCGCGGCTTGGGCAGATCTTCAAGCTTGAACTCGACCTCTTCGGTAAGCTCCTCCTCGATGATCTCATTGCAAAGATCGATACACTCGTCGCAGATGTAGACTCCGGGGCCAGCAATGAGCTTCTTAACTTGTCTTTGACTTTTGCCGCAAAAAGAGCACTTTAATTGCTCCGTCTCTCCAAATTTAGCCATTGCTTCCTCCTTACTTCTGCTTCCGAGCCACCACCTCGTCCACGATCCCGTACTCCTTGGCCTCGACGGCCGTCATAATAAAGTCCCGGTCCGTGTCCTTCTGTACTTTCTCCAGTGGCTGCCCGGTGTGCTTAGAGAGTATCTCGTCGAGAAGCCGCCTCGTCCTGAGAATCTCCCTAGCTTGAATGTCGATATCAACCGCCTGCCCCGTCGCGCCGCCGTGCGGCTGATGGATCAGCACCCTTGAGTTCGGCAGTGCGAATCGCTTGCCGGACGCACCAGACGTCAAAAGCAAAGCTCCTGCGCTTGCAGCCTGGCCGATGCAGATCGTAGAGACATCAGGTTTGATATATTGCATTGTATCATAAATCGCCAGCGCTGCGGTAACGACGCCACCTGGGCTATTAATGTAAAGGTTTATATCTCGATCCGGATCCTCAGACTCCAAATGAAGCAACTGAGCGATGATAAGATTGGCTACGTTGTCGTCTATCGGCGTCCCAAGGAAAATGATTCTTTCCGTCAAAAGACGAGAAAAGATGTCGTACGCGCGCTCGCCGCGGGCAGTTTGCTCGACGACTACGGGAATTAAAGCTTTTGTCATTTACCCCTCATCCCTTTTCTCGCTCCGGGCCGACTTCCCATCGCTCGTTTTGCCGGCCTCCTGAACTTTGGTTTTCTTGCCTGCCTTTGGGCTCGTGGCTCTGCCGGTCTTCGTAGGCCCCTCCTTCTTCGTAGGCCCCTCCTTCTTCGTAGGCCCCTCCTTCTTCGTAGGCCCTTCCTTCTTCGAATAAGGTTCAACCGCTACCTTAGCTTTAATATCCGCCTTTTCGACCAGCATATCCAGGGTCTTACGAACCAAAACCTGCTCTGCGACCAGATCCATCGCCCCGGAAGCGATCAACCTGGATTTGGTCTCTGCCGGGTCTTGGCCAGTCCCCTCAGCCAACTTCTTGACCTCATTATCAATCTCTTCTTTCTTAGGTTCAAGGCCGTGGGTCTTGGCTATCGCCTCAAGAACAAGTCCGCTCTTCACCTGGAAAAACGCCTCGTCGCGAAGGGTTTCGCGAACATCCTCAAGCTTCTTGCCCGACGCTTCCAGGTACTGCTCGAGGCTCAAACCCCTGGACTGGACGTTGCGAGCGAAATCGGAAAGCATCTCGTCGAGCTTTCGTTCGACCAGAACGGACGGCACATCGACCTCAGCCTCTTCTGTAACCTTGCGAATGATCTCGCCTCTTACGGCTATATCAGCGTTTGCTTTCTTTGCACTGCCGATCCGCTCGCGCAAATCATTTCTGACATCTTGCATCGTCTCGAAACCAACCTGCTTGGCAAGATCGTCATTAATCTCCGGCAGCTTTCTCTTCTTAATCTCCTTAACGGTAAGCACAAACTTAACGCGCTTGCCCGCGATCTGCTCGGCGTGATAGCCTTCCGGTATATCTACCCATATCTCTCTGGTTTCGCCTTTGGCCATCCCCACTATCTGGTCCTCGATGCCGGGAACGAATTCACCGGATCCGACCTCGAGGAGATAATCCTCGGCGGAGCCGCCTTCAATGGTTTCGTCATCTACGAATCCCTTGAAATCGACGGACGCAAACTCGCCCTTTTCCAATGAGTTTCGAGGCGATTCGTCAAGAGTTCCGAGCGTCTCCTGCATATTCGCGATCTGGCGGTCTAAATCAGCTTCCGCAACCTCGTCATCCGGGCGCTCAACTTGCAACCCTTCATACGCACCGAGCTTAATCTCGGGCTTTACCTCAACCTTAGCTTTAAAGATAAGTGCTTTGCCTGCCTCTGCCTGCTCAACGTCGATCTCCGGCCGATCGATAGGGGAGATTTCCGACTCACCGATCGCCCGGGCGTAGAAGAGGGGTAGCGAATCGCGCACCGCTTCTTCGATAATATACTCCTTGCTAACTCGCTGCTCGACGATCTGGCGGGGCACCTTTCCCTTGCGAAAGCCGGGAACCACCACCTTCCCGGAGATCTTTTTAAATGCCTGGTTGAGGGCTGCGTCGAACTCTTCGGCGGGTACCTCGACTTTGAGCATTATCTCGTTTTTTTCAAGCTTTTCGACCTCAGTTTTCAACCTTTTACCCCCTCAGTGGAGTGCGAGAGATCATAAAATAAAACCCCCTCGGGGAGTCTGTTTTGCGCTCTCTTACTTCCCACCCTAGCTGTTAGAGCATTAAAACATTAGAACATTAGATGATCATTAGACATTAGAACATTAGATTCGCATTAGAGCAATCGGTGCTTTAACCGGTTTTTACTTGCTTTCTAGACCCTCAATTGAGTTCTAATGTTCTAATGTCTAATGCTCTAATGCTCTGCACGATTGGTATGGCTTTTAGCCTTTACCATACCAATCGTGCGAGAGGGGGGACTCGAACCCCCATGGTTTTACCCACTGGATCCTAAGTCCAGCGCGTCTGCCAATTCCGCCACCCTCGCTCGCACGTCCGGCTTCCCGCGGATGTCCCAACGCGGGCGAGCATTAGAGCATTAGAGCATTAGACCGCATTCAAGCAACCGGTGCTCACTTGGAAGTTCTTCAGCGCTCTAGACCCTCATAAAGTTCTAATGTTCTAATGTCTAATGCTCTGCTAAGAAGCGCCATAGGCACTTCTTAGCTGTGGGCGATACAGGAATCGAACCTGTAACCTTCGGATTAAGAGTCCGCTGCTCTGCCTGATTGAGCTAATCGCCCTTCTAGTACCATAGTACCTTGGTACTAAGGTACCAAGAGACTAGAAGGGTGACCGAAGGGACTTGAACCCTCAGCCTTCGGAGCCACAGTCCGACGCTCTAACCAATTGAGCTACGGCCACCATGAAAGCGCGGCTTTTCGAGCCGCGCAACTTTATATAATAGCGTGACGCTGCGTGTTTTTCAACAAGAGCAAGTTCAGCTTGTAAGCGCCGTTCGACCATGAACTACAAGATTCTATGTTAGAAGATTGAGATGCGCAACTTTATGATTTGAGGCTTCTGGTGCTCATGCCACTCCCGTCCGCGAATGCAAGCCAAGATCCCTCGCTGCACTAGGACTAAGGCCTTTCGGCCTCCGGCGAGAGTGACGGCGGCTTATGCCGCCGAACTGGCTTGATAAGGGGCATCGGAGCTGCTAAATTTAGATGGAATTTTAAATAAAACCCGCGCCCGTAGCTCAGTTGGATAGAGCATCGGACTTCTAATCCGGTTGTCGGGGGTTCGAATCCCTCCGGGCGCGCATAAAAGAAGGGCTCCAGGGCTATTTATCAGCCAAAATTTGAACCCCCGACAAGGAGGGGGTAATTCTTGGGGGAGACCTCCCCCTAAGTCATTTATAGGAGGGGAAAGGCCGAAAGGGGAAGTGTGAGTTCCCCTTTCGGGGAGGCGGCTTCAGCCCCGACGGAGGAGGTTCGAGTCCCTCCGGGCGCGCAAAAATTATTTATCCCAAACACTTGTTCCCTCTGTGCTTCAAGAGTGGTAATATTGTTATATGCTTGAACCTCAACCGACTATTCAAGAGATTTGGCACGACGGCGACTCCTTATCTTATGGTTCCATAACCAGCGATTGCTGACCATATAATACTTACACCTTAACTTTCATCCGGACAAAAAGCTAAACAATAGTTAGAATGAGAACCAAGGTTTGCGTTTTTTATGGGAGACGTGAGTGTTCGAGAAACCTTTTGCCCTATCAATTAAAGTGGTGGTCCTGGACGCGAATGGTCGCTGCCTGCTGCTGAAGCGGTCCATGAGCTCCAAAGCGAACGCCGGCAAGTGGGATTTGCCCGGAGGCAAGATCAACATCGGCGAGCGCTTCGACGAAGCGCTCCTGCGCGAGGTCGCTGAGGAAACCGGATTGACGATAGCTCTTCAAGGGGTAGCTGGGATAGCTGAATCTGAGTCACCGTCAAACAGAATAGCCTACCTCATCTTGGAGGGACGCCCCAAATCGGGAGAGTTACTGCTCAGCCGCGAACATGACGATTGCGCCTGGGTAGACCTCCGGGAGCTTCCAGCCATGGATCTCTGCGAGCAATTCCGTTCGTTCGCCCGAGAGTATAGCCGGATGCACACATAACGGAATCTCTTCATCTGCTATCCCGAATTTTTAACCGCGTGAGAGTCGGTGCAAAAAACCCATTTTTGGTTACAAAGATTGGAAACGCGCTCGCGAGGAGAGACGATGCCGAAACTTAACAGGCTCGAAAGAATGGCGGTTAAGAGTCGATTTAGCCGGAGATGGAGCGGGCAGGCGGCGCGCTCGATGATACTCGGGCTTCAGGTGCCGGCGCATCCGGCGATCGTTGAAATCGGCTGTGGACCGGCCGCTGCGCTTTTCGAAGCGATAAAGATGCTCAAGCCCAGCCTCGCCATCGGGATGGACACCGACGAGAAAATGATCGAGGCGGCTCGCACGGAAGCCGCCAAGATCGATATCTCCCCTGTTAAGCTGATGCTTGGGCAAGCTGAAGATCTGCCACTCGCACCCTCCTCGATCGATCTAGTCATCGGCTTTGAGGTGCTGCACCACGTTGGCGACTGGCATCAGGCAGTCAGAGAAATCGCCAGGGTGTTGAAGCCGGGTGGCCATTTCCTCTCGCGCGAGGCCTTCAACCCGACCCGCGCCCGCTGGTTCGGCAGGCTCATCCACCGCATTCCAAAGGATCTCACCAGGCCGAATTATATCGATTTCTGCCGAAACGCCGGCCTCTCGCCTGAATCCACTAAGACCTCGTTTCTTCACGGAGAATACATTTTCGGGCGGGAATAATCGTAAATCTCGTAATAGAGAGCAGGCCGTCAGAGGTTGAATGGCCGTCACGATCAATGCTGGGAAGAACTTTCCTCATCAGCGACGACGCGGGAACATTACCGGCGGCGAGTATGGCCTTTACGGCTCCGACGTTCTACGTCAACGGCTATAATTCCATCTTCGACTGTAACGCGATAGCTAGGCTCGGCTCTCGTGGCTGGACCTGAAAGGACATCGCCTGTAGTAATATCGAACTTGCTGGCATGGCAGGCGCAGGTAATAACCTTGCCCGAGAGGCTCCCGGCCGTGAGCGGGCACTGGCGATGCGTGCAAACATTGTTTATGGCGTAAAACTTCCCATCTACGTTGGCGAGAAGAACTTCCAATCCGGCGACTTCGACTTCCATTTTTTGGCCCGGTTGAAGAGCTACGACTCCGACGTCAAGATTCTGAGACATATCGACCCCCGTCGAACGGAGTTACTCGTAAAAGTATTTACCTGCTTTTGAAAGTAAATATTTATCGAGGGCGACAATTTTGCTATCATAATCTAGCGAATCAGGATATGCGGACGTAGCTCAGCTGGTAGAGTAGGAGCCTTCCAAGCTCTTGGTCGCGGGTTCGAATCCCGTCGTCCGCTCAAAAACTAAGGATGCTTGGCAGCCTTAGTTTTTGAGCAGAGCATTAGACCATTAGACATTAGAGCATTAGAACTTTCTCTAAGGTCTAGAGAGCTTAAAACCATCAGAGCGGTGCCAACCGGTCTAATGCGGTCTAATGTTCTAATGATCTAATGTTTCGCTTGCTGAACATGGCGGACGGTCGTTCTACGCCGCGGGCCTCTCGGGATTTACCTTGCTTATTCTCCGCTCTTGTCTGATCGATTTATCTTCGCCGAAGGGGTGACCGCCGAACCCATGGCGCATCATAGCAACCGAGCGTGAAGCTAAATCGAGATGGTCTCTTGAGGCGAAGCGCTGCATAACAGCGGTCGAGATGGCCGGAATGGGCACCTCCATCTTGAGGGCCTCCTCGACGACCCAATTGACTTCGCCGGTGTCCTCGACATAGGAGGGAATCTCGCTCATAGGACGCTCCTTGAGTTGCTCTTCCATAAGCTCCACCAGCCACCCTCGGATTACCGATCCATGCGACCAGTTGTGAAATACGGCGGTAAGATCGAGATCGTATGCGGATTTTTCGAGCAAAGCCACCCCCTCGCCGATCGACTGCAGCATCCCGTATTCGATGGCGTTGTGGATGAGCTTGACGAAATGTCCTGCTCCGCAGGGACCGACGTGAATATAACCCTCGGGGACCGCGAGGCTGGTAAGGATCGGCTCGATCATCTTGACCGGTTCCTCGTCTCCGCCGACCATGAAGCAGGCCCCATGGCGGGCGCCGGCGAGGCCTCCGGAAGTCCCGCAATCGACGAAGTGAACGCCCGACTCCCTGCAGCGCCGGTAGCGGCGAATCGAATCCCCATAATGGGAATTTCCCCCGTCGACGATCACATCCCCGCCATCCAGCAGGTCGAGAAGCTCGCCAACCACGCCGTCCACCGCCGGTCCAGCGGGTATGTAGAGGAATACCGCTCGTGGAACCTTCAGGCGCTCGGTCAAATATGACAAATCCGTCGACGACTCGATTCCGAGGCGGTTTAAATCCGGCCTTTCCACCTTATCGACGCCGACGACCCGGAACCCCTTCTCGACGGCTTGGGTAGCCAACCCGCCGCCCATCTTTCCCAGACCGACAAGACCAAATTTCATGGTTCCCCCTCGAATATGGCGCTCTATTCTTGTTCTTTCGCTTTGTCGTTATTGCTGCTTTGCGCCTGCTTTCTTGAATACTCTCTTCCAGTCCGATAAAAGCGTCCCCAACACCTTCGGCCGTCGTGAGCTCGCAGTGAATAGCTTGAGCAAGCTTAGAATTATCAAGGCATCATGCCGCCAAGCCTTTTTGTTGCGCCATCTGAATGAATTTGTCGGGATCTCGCTGGAATTTCTGGAGATGCTCCGGATTCTCGAAATAATATGTTTTCCCCTGGTATTCGAGGGTCAGATTGTTCTGCTTGGCCTGATTCTCATCGACGGGAACCTCATGACCCATTGCCGCGCAGGTGATACACTTTGCCATTTTTTCACCCCCCAACTGTTCTTTCGACGATGTGGATCGTGGTCACGCTCAACTACATTCCCCGGCAAGCGCGAAAAAACGCGGGCCGACCGGTCCGGCGCTTAGAATGGAGCAGTAGAGGCCTTCCAGGTAGCAGCTCGAAATCTTTGGGAGTAGGGGGGGAGACTCGCGGGAAAAGTTGGTTAGCATGAGCGTTACGATAAACGCGGGAAGAACTTTCTTAATAACCGACGAGGCCGGCGACGTAACCGGTGGAGAATACGGCTTGTACAGCGTAGACATGCGCCTGCTATCAACATACGTATTAACGCTCAACGGTGAAAGACCGCCTGTACTATCGGGAAGATCCGTCAATTATTTTACATCCGTCCACTACCTTTCCGCTGAGACGAATGGCGACAAGAGGGAAATCGAAGTGGGGTCCATCGCCATAGCACGCTGGCGAGAAATAGACGCCGAAGGGGACCTCTTCGAAAGCATGGAGATCCAAAATTTTGGAGCGCGTCCTTCTTCGTTCACGCTTTCATTCGAATTCGACGCGGATTTCATCGACATATTCGAATTAAAAGCGGGTCGACCGCCTTCCGGAGTGCATCCTGACCAGGGAACGATTGACAAGGGAGTGCGCTTGTGGCGCACGTTGGAGGGCATTACGCGAGAACTCAACATCATTTTCACTAAACCCCCATCGGTGAGCGCCCGCTCCGCATCCTTTGCAGTATCCCTCGGTGAAGGTGAAATATGGAGATTGGGCGCATCTTTCAGACCGCGTTTCGCGGAAGAGCGAGGCGCCGAAATGAAACCGACGGGTCCGACGGTCCACGTGCGTGCGCCGGAGCGCGTTACAGAAGTCCCGCGGCTGGAGACGGATTACGATGACCTCAGGCACGCTTACGAGCAGAGCATAAGCGACCTTGTCTCGCTCCAGCTCACCGGCAAGATGGTCTCCGAGGGCGATGTGATGCCGGCGGCGGGCATCCCCTGGTATGTAACCATATTTGGAAGGGACGGCCTTATCACCGCATACCAAACAATCCCGTTCATGCCGGACATGGCCAAGGGTGTTTTGCGAACGCTGGCCAAACACCAAGGCGCCCGGGTGAATCCCAAAACAGGCGAGCAACCCGGTAAGATTTTACATGAAATGCGTTTTGGACCGCTCGCCGAGGCTGGGAAAGTGCCGGGTGTATTCTACGGCACCATCGATGCAACCGTTCTCTTTTTGATCGTCCTGTCTGAGTATTATCGTTGGTCCGGAAACCTGGATTTCGTTATCGAACTTTGGGAACCTGCGTTGGGAGCCCTGGCTTGGATAGACGCGTATGGCGACCTGGATGGCGACGGATTCATCGAGTACACCTGGGGCGAGGAGCGAAAGCTCGCCATAGGGGGGCCGATCGAATATACCTGGAGTAATTTTCTGGGGCGTTACAATCAGGGATGGAAGGATTCATGGGATGCGATCGCCTTTTCCGACGGCCGCTTGCCCGATCCCCCGATCGCCCTGTGTGAAGTGCAAGGATATGTCTTCGACGCGAAGATGCGCATGTCCGAGCTTTTCGCGGCTATGGGGGACGCGAAACGCTCGGATTCCCTAAGACGACAAGCGCTCGAGCTTCGGAAGCGATTTGAAGAATGGTTTTGGATGGAGCAGAAGGGATTTTACGCCACGGGACTCGACGGGGACAAGCGACAGATCGACTCGATTACATCCAATCCCGGACATCTCCTCTGGTCGGGGCTGGTCGGCAGCCGGAGGGCGAATGCTCTGGCTGACAGACTTTTCGAAAGCGATATGTCTTCCGGCTGGGGAATACGTACCATGAGCTCCAGGGAAAAGCCGTACAGCCCCATGAGCTACCATAAGGGATCGGTTTGGCCTCACGATAACTCGATCATCATGGCGGGTCTTTTGAGATACGGCATTGTAGGCTACGCTCGACAACTCGTAAAGGAACTCAACGACGCATTGCAGCATTTTCCTCGTAGGACGCCGCCTGAACTTTACTGCGGTTTCCAGCGCGAGGATTCGTTTGTCCCAATTCGTTATCCGAGGACGAACGTCCCGCAGGCGTGGGCGACCGGAGCGATCCACTTATCGCTTCGCACGATGCTCGGATTGGAACCCGATGCCGCCATGAAGCAAATCAGCATGTACCCCTGGCTGATCCCGGGCAGCGATCATCTTACAATCAAAGGATTACAAGTCGCAGGCTCTGAAGTCAGTTTTAGAGTTTTTCGAATCGAAGATGGTTTTGATGTTGAGATCCTTGATAACCCAGGAAACTTGCGCATCATTACTCCGAGGGGATTCAAAGGGCGGCAAGCGGAAAAACCCGCCGCATGAGCGAACTCGATCACCCGGCGTTATTTTCGAAGGATGGTGCGGGCGGGCGCACCGTCGGCCCCTTGTATCTTCAACGGAAGACAGATAAGTTCGTAATCCTGCAAAGAGCATCGATTGGGAGCTACTCACAAAAACTGATGAGTGTTCGATTCTAAGCCGCCTTTTCCTTGCCTGCAGCCATTTCAAACTGTGAGACCTCGAAGACCACCTTGACCGCCTCTTCTCCTCCCACCGAGAACGCCGTCTCATAATCAGAAATCGGATAACGACTGGTGACAAGCCGGCTGAAAATCGGACCGAAGGTTTCCAGAAGAGGGTGGAGGTGACCCAGGGCCGACTCGAAATGGCGCCGGTTCGAATTGACGCTACCGAAAATGACCTGGTTGAACCTGACAAGCCGGCGCAGGATCTCCCTCCCGTCCAAGCAGACCTCCTCCCTGCCCCGCGGGATGCCCGTCATAACGTAAATGCCGTTGCGCCCGAGCACGGTGACAAGCTCGAGGGCCAGCGTCGATGCTCCGGCGGCCTCGATCATGATGTCGAGTTCTCCGGCAATCTCACCCACTTTTTCAGGGGTGTTCCCTTTAGCGCTTATATAATGAGCCCCCATCCCCTTGGCGAGCTCCACCCGAAGCGAATACTCCGGCGCGATCTCCGTCACGTAGGTATGCACACCGTCGAGGCGCAAGAGGGCGATCGAGAGTAATCCGAGCGGACCCGCTCCGATGACCAGGGCGTCCTTGCAGCCCGACCAGCCGGGCTCCCCATAACCGTGCTGCGGGTGAGCGCAGAACCAGGGAAGGCGCTCTTGTATATGCCTGATCCCGGCTATCGCCTTCTCGCCGATGCTGAGGGGCTCCGCAAGCACAGCCAGGCGCTCCAGCCCATCGGGGACTTTGACGATGTACTCCTCGTCGTCGACAAAGTACTCAGTGAAATAGCCGTGGAGCCCATGAATCCCCCGCTCCTTGTAGAGCCCGGTCTGGCAGAAATCGCTCATGCCGTGAAGACAGGGAGCGCAAAGCCCACACCCACGGCGGACCGTCGGTACTACGATGTCCCCTTCACTAAGGCTCTTTACCGCCGGGCCCACCTCTTCCACCTGACCGACCGCCTCGTGACCGAGAATCATGAGGTCTTCTCCGTCCGGCGGCTCAAATAAGTTCATGCCGACTATATTGCGATCCGTACCGTCGATGCCCGCCTCAACAACCCGTACTAAAACCTGGTCATCAGCCTGGATGGAGGGCTTATCGACCTCAAATCCCCGAACGCCCTCTATACCTCTCTTGAGACCGATTGCAAACATAAGCGCCTCCTCAAGGCCGATCTTGTCTCTTGTTTCTATGCAGCTAGCTGCCTCCTCTTGCCGACAAGCGCTTGCAAAACCTCCTGATACGATTTCTCAAAAGCGCCAACGCCCTCTTTTTGGAGATTCGCGTATATGCGATCGAGATCAATCCCGGCCTCCCCCAGCTTTGCCAGGATGGAAGGGGCGCCTTCCAGTCCAAGCTCGAGCGTATCCTCGACCATCAGGTGATCGCGCATCGCGGCGAGCGTCGATACCGGAACCGTGACGACGGTATCCGGCCCGATCAGAGCCCCGACGTACTTCACGTCGCTGTAGAACGGATCTTTCGTCGACATGCTCGCCCAAAGCACCTTCTGAATCTCAGCCCCCCGCGCTTCAAGTTCTCGAAAGCGATCCGACGAAAAGATTTTCCGAAAACGGCCGTAGGCAACCTTTGCCGTCGCGATGGCGGCGCTCCCGCGCATGCGCCCCAAGATTTTAGCCTGCTCTCTCGACTCCTCGGCCATCCGGTCAAGCTCTTTATCGACCTTTGTATCTATCCGGCTCAGGAAGAAGCTCGCAACGGAAAAGACCTTTCCCGGATCGCCGCCCTGCTTGATAAGATCGCCCACCCCCTCGATGTAGGCGTTGGCCACTTTAACGTACTGATCGGGCGAGAAGAGGAGGGTGATGTTCACGTTAATCCCCTCGGCGGTCAATCGGCGGATCGCCTCTAGGCCTAGATCGGTCCCCGGAACCTTGACCATGACGTTCTCTTTGCCTATCAGGCCAACCAGTCGCTCTGCCTCCCTGATACTGCCTGGGGTATCATAGGCCAGCCTGGGAAGCAGCTCGATCGAGCAGTAGCCGTCACGCCCGTTTGTCTCGTCGAAGATCGGCTGGAGCATGTCGGCGGACATCGAGATATCTTCCCTGGTAAGCTCGTCGTATATCTCTTCAGGGTTCTTCCCTTCATGAGTCAACCGGCGGCAGCCCTCGTCATAGGCGTTCGTCCTTTCAATCGCGGTCTTGAAGATGGTGGGGTTTGAGGTGATGCCCGAAAGTCCATCCTCCTCGATCATCCTCTTGAGCTCTCCCCTGAGGACGAGATTTCGATCGATATAATCGAGCCAGAGACTCTGGCCGTGGCTTTTAAGCTCGTAAACACGGCTTCGCATCGCAAAACCTCCAACGTCCCATTTCAAGAACCGCTTTTTACGGGATTCTCGAACCGCCCCTACGCCGCCCGACGCCGTCGGACAAGTTCTTTGAAGCGGGCCACCGCAGCCGCCGGGTCCTCGGCCCCGGTTACCTGCCGGCCAACGACTATGGATGCCGGGAGTAATTTCGACACCCTTGCGAACTCCCTGAACTCGATTTCTCCATCGACGATGAGGGGCAATTCCGCTGCGGCAGCCACCCGTCTGTACTCCTCATACTTGCCGGAAATACCACCTTCCGCACGGAAGTAGAGGAAATCAAAGCCTAGTTCGAGCCCTTTGCGGGCCGCACCAACTGGATCGGTCGCTCCGTAGAGGTCAAAGATCGTCTTCGCTCCAAAGGTTTTGGCTACGCCGATAGCTTCTCGGCACGACCTCTCGGATGCTAGAAACGCTACAGAGATCATATCGGCGCCTGACTCGAAGGCCATCATGGCCTCTTCCCTCGCTCCGATAGACGCCCTCAAATCGGCAAGTATCTCTCTCTCCGGGAATCCAGCGCTAAACGCCCGAATCGCCCGCATTCCCTCGCCCTTGATGAGCGTCAACCCGACGCAGAACCAATCGGCTTGGTTGGAAACCGCAGCGGCTATGGAGATCGCCCTCTCGAGGTCCGGCATGTCAAAAGAGACCGTGAGCTTGACCATTTGAGGTGAAGGTTCCCGCCTTCTTTTCTCTCTTAAGCGGCCCGTCTCTTTCCGAACGCCCCCTTTCGCTTTATGGCCTTCTTCGTTGCTTTCGCGATTGAAGTGCTGGTCAGACCGTATTTCTCCCAAAGTTCCGCCGCCTTTCCGGACTCTCCAAAAAGATCGTTGACGCCGATGATCTCCAGCGGTACCGGATATTCTCTCCCCAGTACCTCGGCGACCGCTCCCCCGAGACCGCCGTAAACCTGGTGCTCCTCGACGGTTACGATGCAACCGCATTCTGATGCCGCCTTCACAACTATCTCCTCGTCAAGCGGCTTTATCGTGTGCATATCGACCACGCGAACGCTCATCCCGCTGTCGAACATCGATTTCGCCGCCAACAAAGAGAGGTAGACCATCGTCCCGCAAGCGATAATGGCGGCGTCGTCACCGTCGGTCAAAGTTACCGCCCGCCCGATTTCAAACGGAGTCTTTCCCGTCGTGAAGAGAGCGGTCTTCTCCCTGGCGAACCGGATGTAGACGGGGCCGACATGCTCCGCTGCCGCAAACACGGCTTTCTTTGTCTCGATCGCATCGCACGGCGCCACCACGATGAAGTTTGGGAGCGCTCTCATCATCGCAATATCTTCGCAGGCCTGGTGGGAGGCGCCATCGCCCCCGACCTCGAGACCGGTGTGTGAAGAGGCGATCTTGACGTTTGCCTCGCTGTAGGCGATCGAGACACGGATCTGGTCCCAATTTCGACCGGGCGAAAAGCAGGCAAAGCTAGAGGCGAATGGAATTTTGCCTTCAAGCGCCAGCCCGGCTGCTATGCCGGCCATATTCTGCTCGGCCACCCCCGCCTCGACGAATCGGTCCGGAAATGCCTCTGCAAACGCTTTAGCCCTCGTGGAAGTGGTGAGGTCGCCGCATAGCGCCCAGACGTCGTTGTTGATTCCACCTAGCTCCAGAAGCCCTTCCCCATAACCATCCCTCGTCGCCTTCTTCACGAGATCCTCGGCAAACAGGTTGGAAACGAGGTGGGCGTCCTCCCTGATCATGCCGCCACCCTCCCCTTGAGGGTGGCGATCTTGCGATCGATCTCATCTTCGACGACCCGCAGATTCCTGAGCGCCTCTTCCGCCTGTTCGGAGGTGAGCGTGCTGTCATGCCACTCCGGGTCGTTTTCCATATAGTCAACGCCCTTACCCGGAATAGCGTGGCAGATGACGACGGTCGGGCCATCGAATATGTCGTTTGCGTGGTCGCAGGCTTCGACAACCTGACGGACATTGTGTCCGTCAATCTCTATCACATGCCATTTGAAGGCGTGATACTTATCGACGAGGGGCTCTAGAGGTATGTACCTCTCGGTGTGATAGTCGATCTGGATATTATTCCGGTCGAGCAGCACCGTGAGATTACGCAAGTGCCGGGAGCCCGCGAAAAGCAGGGCCTCCCAGGTCTGTCCTTCATCATGCTCGCCGTCGCTCGTCATGCAGTATACTCGGTGCTTCCAGCCGGCCTGAAGCGCGGCGAGAGCGCGCCCGACGGCCTGTGATATTCCTTGCCCCAAAGGACCGCCCGAGTTCTCTATCCCCGGAAGAGATCCGACGTGTGGGTGGCCCTGAAGGCGGGAATTTATCTTCCGGTAGGTCGTCAGCTCCTCGACCGGAAAGTAACCCGACCTGGCCAACGCCGCGTACTGGACGGGGCAGATGTGCCCGTTTGAGAGGATGAACCGGGACCTCTCCCCCCAGTCGGGATTCTTAGGATCGTGGCGGAGCACCTTGAAGTAGAGGGCGGAGAATACTTCGGCCATGCCGAGGGGCCCTCCGAGATGTCCCTGGCCGACGGAGGCGGTCATTCTGATGACGTCTTGCCGCAGGGTGTTCGCCATCTTCTCAAGCTCCGCGATCTCCAAGTCAGTCAGCACAATGGCCATCTAGACCCCCTACGCAGCCCTCAGCTCGATTCGCCGTGCGAACTTCTCATAAAGCCGCACCGGATCAGGATTAGCAAAGATGGCGCTTCCGACGGTGACAAAATCAGGCCTTGCCGCCAAAACCGTCTCAAGATTCTCGATCCTCACACCACCATCCACACCTACCGGAACATGCGAATATTCTCTCTTAAATGCTGATAATTTTCCCAAAACTTCAGGGACGAACTCGTGGCCGTAATGTCCCGGGTGAACGGTGAGGAAAAGAACGCTGTCCACCTGACCGACCACTTTTTTCACAACCGACAGGGGGGTTTCCGGATTTAGCGCGGCGCCGATCTTAAGGCCCAGAGAGCGCGCCCGCTCTACCACCGCTTTTGCATTGTCCGCCGCCTCGACGTGGAAGTGAATCTTTTCGACGCCCGCATGCTTTAGTCTTCCTAGACAAGAACGCGGTCTCTCGGTCATCAGGTGGGCCTCCATTCGAAAAAGGGGCGCCACCTTGCGAATCAGGCTTACGGGAACGCTCATCGAGGGGACAAACCGGCCGTCCATAAAATCGATCTGCACATAGTCGGCGAAGGATTCGGCCAGGCGTACCTTTCTCCTGAAATCTTCCTCGTTTTGCGAGAGAATTGCGGGGATGAGTTTCATCGCTTCACGCGACCCGGCGTCGCTCACGCTCGGAAATCTTACCGAGGCGGCGGACATGCCGCTCGGCGTTGGAAAATGGGGTTCCAAGAAAGAGATCGATCATCCTGAGCGCTTCGTCAAAATCAGCGTCTTGCCCGGCCAGGCAGATGACGTTTGCATCCTCGTCATTCCGGGCTCTGGAGACCGCCGCCTCGCCGTAACCGACCGCGGCGCGGATGCCCCGTACCTTGTTCGCAGCCATACAGACCCCGACGCTCGTCGTGCAGGCGAGAATCCCGCGAGCCTGCCCTCCTTGAGCAACGACGCGATCGGCTACGGCGAAGGCATAGTCGGGGTAGTCCACCGGCTCTGAGGAATAAGCCCCCAGATCCTCATATGGAACCCCCAGCTTATCGAGGTGTTGTTTTATCTTATCTTTTAGCTCAAAGCCGCCGTGATCAGCACCAAGAAAAATCATCTGTCATCACTTTATTTCTTGACAAAGCACGGCTTTTGAAAACCGAAGAAGCTTGTTGAGCTTGACAAGCGCATGGCGGCCGGTTCGCCGACGGCTTGTGCCAGGTTTGGCACCCCCGGTTACGTCGGTAGACCGTCACCGGATCCATAAGTTGAGTTGGGACAAATTGACTA
>JAMCWL010000074.1 GCA_023481285.1 Actinomycetota bacterium
TTGTCTGAAGAGCGCACCGTCTTCTTGGCGATGAGATACGCCGCCTTGTTCCCGGTTTTCTCGTCGCTTCCGACCTGGTTACCCCCATGACCGACCTCTTCGCCGCCAGCTTTTTCGGAGTCGGTGGTCAGCAGTATCTTGCCGCCCTCGTCTTTGATCCTGATCGTGACACCGTTCGCGCGGCGCAACAGAGCCCGGTCGGTCGGTTTGGTCCCGGTGCTCAACGCTTGCGCCACCGAGTCCGCCGATCCCTCGAGGGTATCCCTCAAGTAGCTGACCAACAAGCTGTTCATGGAGTAATAAATGGCGAGTGCCACCGCCACGAAAAGCGCTCCGATAATCACCGAATTGTAGACCGTTAGCTTCGCCTTTATCGACAGGCTCATGACGTTTCCCTCAAGACATATCCGAGACCTCTGATCGTATGAATGAGCTTTCTATCGAACGGGTCGTCGATTTTTCTACGGATCCTGCCGATCAGGACGTCGACGACGTTCGATGAAATGTACGGCTCGCGCCACGTCGACTGGTAGAGCTGGTCCCTGCTCAATACGTGCTCTCCATTGGCGAGTAAACAGGCCAGGAGATCGAACTCCAAAGTAGTCAGAGAGATGTTCGTACCGCCGCGCTGTGCCGTCCTGGCTTCCATATCAAGCGCCAGGTCCGCATATCGGATGATCTTGGATTTGTCTGTCTTTCGGCGTGCCAGCGCCCTGATGCGAGCAAGTAGTTCGGGCATTTCAAAGGGCTTCTTAAGATAATCGTCGGCACCGCTGTCCAGCCCTTTTACAATGTCGAGCGTTGTGCGCTTGGCGGTGAGCATGATGATCGCCACATCACGATCGATCGATCGCATGCGCCGGCAGACTTCTTCTCCGTCGAGTCCCGGCAGCATCAAGTCGAGCACGACGATGTCCGGAGTCGCCCGTTAGGGAAGAAGCAATTGAAAGAATAGACAGGGAATCCAAGCGCATGGTTAATCTGATCAACAGCCTGCTTTATCTGGCCTCAAGCGAGGAGGACGCGCTCCGTTCGAATAAAGTTTCGCTGCGAAAGATTGCCATGGACCTCGTCAAGTCCCATCTTGCTCCCGGAAGAATGGTCGTTCTTGAAGACGGCCTCCCGGTTATCGCTGCGGGCGACAGCGGCAAGATCGAAACAGCCGTTTCGAACTTGATAGACAACTCCGTCAAGTATACTCGGGAAGGCGGCAAGATAACGATCCGCGTTGGTAAGACGGACTGTTATGGGACCGTTGAAGTAACGGACGACGGCATCGGCATACCCCCGGAAGATTTGCCCCACGTTTTCGAGCGTTTTTACCGATCGGATAAGGCCAGATCGCGCTCGACGGGCGGCGCCGGAATCGGCCTTTCGATCGTGAAAAGCGTCGTTGAGGCTCACGGCGGGAGAGTCGAGGCCGAGAGCACGCCGAATGTTCGAACAACCTTCCGCATATATCTGCCTCTCGCGTCAACCGCGGGATGATCGGTTCTTATCATCTTATCATCCCTTGTTCATCCGGCATTCATCTAGGTTGGCTACGATTACGGAGATGGGCAAGTGTCCCGGCGCACAGCCGGCGACCGATTGCCATTCTAGAGCGACCTCTAGAGAAAGGGGGTGAACGGAGTGCGAGTACTTAAAACCACGGGGCTTTCTCTGTTGCTCGGAGCGCTTATCTTTGGCACCGCCACCATGGCGGTTGGGGCCGGGCGGACCGGCGGCACGGCGCCGGTAAAGCCGGCCGTTGTCGAGCAGAGTGCGGAGAAAGGCGGTATTGAAGCCGAGAAGTCAGCGGACAAAACCGAAAAGGAAGACGGAACGCTTCCAGACGGAGGCCATGAAGACAAGGGCGGCGCTGGCGTAAACCACGAGTTCGAAGGAGCCGAATAAACACGCAATCGGGGATGGGCCGCGCGGTCCATCTCCGACTACCTCTCCGACGAACAATCGAGCAGCATTCTCCTGCGGCAGCGCGTCGAGTAGAGAGCGCTCGGGCTTCCGGTCCGCTGCCTTCCGCGATGGCACGGGCGATGGCGGCGGTATTCCCCCAAGGGTTCGTAGACGACGACAGCCTTCACGGCCACCCACCTTTCCGACAGCATACCTCCAGAGAGCTACCTATAGCGTACTAGATGGCACCGAAACGCAGCGACGACCCGAGGTACTCGGTCTCAGGCGGGGGTCGAAAGCCGCCGTCTGACCTTGCCTTGGCGGCATGTGTTCGCAATTCCCTAAACCGGAAGTTCCGTTCCGGGTTCGGAAACCGCCACGACGGCGCTTGCTTCGTAGCCCTAACCGTGCTTTTTTTTGCTTTTTTAGAGGAGTAAAGCAAGCTTACCCGGCGAAAAAGAGGATGATCTGACTCCGTAGGGGGTCCCTTGGATATGTGCCGCCATATCCCCTTTTCGCTGGTTTACCTGGGGAGATTATATCATATGAGAGCTTGGTAGGCGAGAGTTTTCAACACGGTCCGGCGCCCCCCTATCCTTTCGGGCGCTTCTTTTTTGTAGAATTTGATGTATGGG
>JAMCWL010000064.1 GCA_023481285.1 Actinomycetota bacterium
GACGAATGGCTACAGCAGTAATCCCTCTATCAGCGCAGATGGGAGCTATGTGGCTTTTTCATCGGATGCCACTAACCTTGTTGATGGCGATACTAATTCGACTAGGGACGTTTTCGTTCGCAACTTACAGACCGGTTCAACAAAACGAGTGAGCATTTCAAGTACCCGCGGACAAGGCAATGGTTGGAGCGATTATTCCTCTATCAGCGCGGATGGGCGCTACATCGTGTTTAAGTCGGCGGCTGATAATCTGATACTGGGCGATACGAACAGAGATTTAGATGCTTTCGTCCAGGACCAGATGACAGGCGAGACGATGAGGGTGAACGTTTCGAGCTCGGGCGCGGAGGGAAATCGAGGCCACAGGGGATTCCCCTCTATCAGCGCAAATGGGCGTTATGTCGTATTCGCTTCGGATGCCAATAATCTAGTAGATAATGATACCAATGGACAAACCGATGTCTTCGTCCACGATCGTCTCCCGGTACCACGGTCGGTAACGAACCTGGATGGTGCTCTGGTGCAAAACAATTGGTTCTCATCAAATGTTACAGTAGCTCTTTCTGCGACGGATACTCCAGGGGGGTCAGGTGTCGCCAGAACCCAGTACAGCTTCAACGGGTCCACTTGGGATACGTATACCGTGCCGTTTTTAGTAAGCGCCGAAGGGACGACTACGGTCTTCTACCGTTCGGTGGACAACGCCGGGAATGTCGAGGCGACAAAACAGCAGATCATAAAGATAGACAAGACGGCGCCGACGGTGAGCACAACCATCGTTTCAGCCAACGTAAACCGCTCTAAGGGTCAAGTAGCCCAGGTTAACGTCTCTGCCAATGAGCCGGGCACTTACCATGTGGATATCTACAGAAACCTAGGCGGTGGAGCCAGGGGGGCCAAAGTGTATTCCGCCGATCTCGGCGAGGTCTCCAGCATAATTTGGGATGGCAAGGACAATGCCGGCGCTTACGTAAGCAATGGAGGCTATCTCATGAGCATCATTGCAACCGATAGAGCCGGCAACACAACAACCATCTCGGACATATCTATCTCGGTGAATAATAACCCATAGACGCAAATAGCCAGCGAACACCATGAGTAAAAGCAGCCAGAGCGCTTGCGCCCCGGCTGCTTTTTTCTCACTTCGCCTTAAATCCAGGAGCCGAACAACCTACACGTCATAAATAGAAGTCCTGCTTATCACTAAAACATGGAAACCAAGCCCTACTTAAGAACAACAGTCTTCATGATCTGTTCGATGAGCGCCGCGTCCTGGCCGCCGGCGTGGGAGGCTTCGTCGATTAGAGCGAAAGTCAGCCAGTAGATGCGGGACCGGTCAAAGCGCACGTACTGCGTTTTTTTAACCGACCCTTTCTTGGCGGCTGCGGGTTCCTTCCCGTTGGCTCTACCGGGCGGCGTGTACTCCATCTCGATTTTCAGCCACTCTTTACCCTCTATCTTGACAACAGTCGCATTGGTAACTTTGGTACCAGGATAAAGCTGTACGTAATCGCTTTTTATCTCCTCACCCAGGCGCTTATAATCCGGCTTCAATCCCTCTTTATTATCCTTGACGACGATCACCAAACCGGGCTCCTTCTGCCCGGGGGCGGCAAAGGTCTCGAACTCGAGGGCGTCGCCCTTACGAAAACCCGCTTTTTCAGGATCAACCGACACCAAGTTTTCCGGGTAAGCGAAGGATATATAGCGCCCGTTGAATTTATTGGTCAAAGGGACCTCCGATTTTGTGATATTTAGCTTGTCGATGACCCAGCCTTTGGGACCCTTGACTAGATCGTAGCGGACTTCATAGTAGATCTTCATCGGGTTTGCGGGTGCACCCTTCTTGCTCTCGTACTTATAAAGCCACCACTCGCGGGTTTTGACATAGCCCTTCCCCCGGCCTGCCTTGTCCTTGCCTTTTTCTTTTCCGCTCTCCAAAAAATCTATTTTTTCCAGTTTTGCGCGGATGGACTTACCTTGCTCTGCCTGGTATTGGATAAAGCCCTCGATGCGGTGGTTTTCGGTCTCCGTGACAATACCGGTCAGATCTTTGATATTGCCTGACTCGAAAGCGATCGGCAGCAGGCGGTTGTACTTTTGAACCACCTGCTCCAGCTCGCTCAGCTTCCTCTCCGCGCAGCCCGCCGATATCAGACCGAAGAAGAACGCTATCAGAAGGAAGAAGATTATGCCTGATTGAGCTTTTCGGTACATATCATTTCCCCTGCCAAAGCTCATGGATGGTGCCGGGCAAATAGGGTATTACGAAGTAGGAGATGAGCACGAACGATACGGCGAACAGGGAGAAAACGGCCGCCCTTTGCCCCTTCCAACCGAGCGTCCTACGGAGGTGCAGATATATTCCGTAGACGACCCAGACGAGCAGGGACCAGGTCTCAATCGGATCCCAGCCCCAATAGCGGCCCCATGATTTGTTCGCCCAGAGGGCGCCGGCGACGATCATGATGGCGAGCATGAAGAAGCCGAATAGCGTAAAGCGGTATATGAGATCATCAACAACACCGATCGGGGGCAACCGATCGTAGAAGGTCGCCGAAGAATGGCCCTCCTCTACCCGCCTTTTCAGGAGGTAGAGCGCGGCGAGGGCGCTCGCAAGAACCAAGGAGCCGAATGCCAGCTTCGCAAAGGTTATGTGGACGACCAGCCAGAGGCTCTCGAAGGTAGGCGGAAAGTAATCCTTGGTTTGCGGCATGGTGACGGCCCCACCCATCAAAAGGAGGCCGACGGGAGCGACGAGCAAGCCGGCCGCCCTGATCCTCGGGTAAACCAGCTGGGCGACGAGAAACACTGCGACGATCACCCAGGCATCCGACACCCATACCTCGAATTTGTTAATATACGGGCCGTGTTCCACTCGAATCCAGCGTGCGATTAACATCGCGGAGTGGAGGAGAAGCCCTACGGCGGTCGCCAGCGTCCCGTACCTGACGAAGCCGGTTCGTTTAAAGGAGGCGGCGATCGCATAGGATACCGACGCGTAGAGGTACGCGGCGACCGCGAGCCAGAACAAAACCATCTCAGCGTTCCTCAACCTTCTCCACCCCCAAAGCGACCTCGAGTTCTTCGACCAGGATCTGAAGCTCCTCGGCAAAGCTTGCCCTGTACTTGTCTGCCGTCCCGGCACCGGACACCCCGACCATCCCGTCGCCTGTCCGTATAATAATCGAGATGCGCTTCTCGTTCAAAAGCGAGAGCAGCCCCAGGGAGAAAAGGCCAAGCCAGAAGCCGGCGAAGATGATCGGTTGCCCCCTGTCCATGACAATGCGATAGCTGGACCAGTACTTGACGTCTTCGAACTTAAACTGTAGCTTGTCGAACTTGGCGACCTGCCCCAGGGCGAGGTGTCCCGCATAGACGACCTTCTTCTCTTTCCTGATGACCTTCTTGTCTTTGACGATGGGCTTGTCCTGGAGAACCTTCAAGTCAAGTACCGGCTTTCTTATCTCCCAGGCTGGTGAACCTCCTCCGATTCTCCAGTCGGAATTAGGGTAAAGCTTGCCCTCGATCGAAATCCCGGCCTCCTGAGGCTCATACTTACCGGTGAGAGGGTTGCCGATCCCGTGAGGCTTATCAAAGGAGACAAAGGTGGAATTAATCGTTCTACCCTGCTCGTCGGTTACGGTTAAGAGAGCGGAGACGCCGTTGACCTGGTTCTGGTAGATGATGACACCCTTGTAAGTGACGGGCTGGCTAACATAAGTATCCATTTGCTGGCTTTCCCAGCCGTCGCCGACCATAAGAGTGCTGTAGAAGTTCTTTGTTTCTTCGGTGGCGAGATACACGGGCTTAAACTTGACGAGCTTGATTCCAAAGCCGCGATGGTCCGCGGAGTTAAAGAGCGGCCCCTGCTCCAGGCGCTTAACGTAGCTCGTCTCCTCCTCAACGATCGACTGCCCCTCGGTAAGCTCGACAACCCCCGAGAAGCGGGTGAGTCCGGCGATCGCCCCGCCCAGGAAGATAAGGAGCAGCGCGCTGTGAAAGAGCGGCCCGCCCCATCGCGCCAAGCGGCCTCGGGTTGCGAAAATGCCGACGCCATCCGGCGACCTTGCCGGCACTACCTTGTAGCCTCGTTTCCTTAAGAAACCGACGACTTTAGCGACAACCGGCTTTACGTCGCTTCCCGGCTGGAAAAACTCAAAGCAACTCTTTAAGGACCTAATCTCGTTGAGCTTAAGCTCGGCTTTTCGCCCTCGGGCGGCGAAGAGGTCTGAAACCCGCTGTACCGTGCAAACGGCTGTGTTTACAAATAGAGCCGCGCAGAGCGCTATGAAAAACCAGGAAGAATAGATGCTTGTAAGATCGGTTCTTTCGAGGAGTCTCGTCAAGAAAGGATGCGCGCTTCCCCAGGTCTTATAGAACGCCTGGTCGGTTGAGCGCTGTGGAATAATGCGGGAAAGACCAACTAGTGCCCCAAGAATAATAAGCAGCCAAACGGCGAGCTTCCTCGATTGGGCAAACTTCCAGGCTTTTTGGAGAATTCTAATCAAAGGCTGTCTGTCCCCGCTTTCCAGCCGCAAGTCTAAATAAGTCTAACAACGTGGGGTCGGTGAGTCAAAGCAGATGCCTAGCAGCAAACCAACATAACTATTCCGTCACCGATGCCTCGATAGGGCAGAATGGCATAACCCTACTTAGGGGCCTGCCGCATGGCCGCTGTAGCAGCCTGTGGAGAAGTCTGCCCGTTTGTAAATCGAGCAGCTCCCCTCGGCGTAACTGCCAGCAGCTGCGTGGGTATAGGCACCGACCTGAGGCCGTGCGCTTGAGCCTAGCAGACCGTTGTAGTAGGGCTGTGGGTCGGTGTAGTAGTGAATGATATGCCGTTTGTCCGAGCCGTGTGGCACCTGCCCGTGGCAGGTGCCACAGTTCATGATGTGCCCAGTCTGGTTTGAGCCAAGCTGGTGGATGGAATTGCTATGCAGATTTCTTGGGGTGGCGCCACCGTCACTGAAGGCGGTGCCACCACCAGCGCCGCCCGTCGTGTAGGTAACCTGGTCATGGCAACCCCAGCAGAGCTGGAAGTCAGCGGCCGTCGTGCCGGCAGGGTTGTAAGCCGCTTTCAATATCCATTTGTTGGCAGAGCCGTGGGGTCCCCTGGCTGTGCCGACGTTGTTGGTGTGGCAGTCGGAGCAGGTCATCCGGCTAGATGTCGTCCAGGGCGCGACGAAGGTGCCGCCGTCCGTCAGATTACCTAAGGCCGCCGTTTTATCGCCGGCGACCGCGTGTCCACCGAGGTTGTTTGGGTTGAACTCCTTGGACTGGTCGGTCTCAGCTTGGCCGCTCGGCGTCTGTGCCGCGGAAGGCGGTGTCGCCCCGTAGGCGAAATTGGAATGGCACTTCAGGCAGAGCTGCCACTCCTCATTGGTCGAGACGAGCGTGCCTTTACTCCAGGTAGCGGGGGCGGTCCAGGCCGCAGGCCAGTCGGTCGGCGCGAAACCGGTGGTTTTGAACGTCGCTCCGGGATAGATTCCCCAGGCGCCTACAAGCACGGTTCCGATCGTCGCCCCGGGAGAGGCAGAGACGCCGTTCTGGGCCGCGTGCGGGCTGTGGCAATCGGCGCACTCGACGTGACGCGTATTGTTGGTGTTCTGGTTCCAACTGCCCGCTGTCGCGGCGGTGTACTCATCGGCCTTGTGCCTGCCCGCTTGCGTCGCGTCGGCGATCGGATGCTTGTACGTCTGCCCGGCGTCGGTGAACTGGTTCTTTACATTCTCCGCGTTGGCGGTCATGGCGTTCCCATAAATATCGGTTCCCGCCACCGTTCCGCCCGAGTGGCAGATGTAGCAGAAGTTCTCCTCCAGCGAGTTGTAGGTGGCTTCGGTCGTTGAGGCTACATTCACTCCGGTTCCACCCGTCGCCGTCCCGTTGTTAGTCAATATATGGCGATAGGTGGAGTCGTGAACTGCGAATTTGAGGGTGCTCGACTGGTACTGCTTGGTGGTCGTGTCGTTATGGCACTTCACGCAGTTGCCGGTGAAGGTCGAGCTGTCCTTCGTATATGTCGAGGAGACACCGGTCGTGTAGTTATGCATGGATGTGTTGTAGGCGACTTGGGCGATCGCCGGAGTCTGGGCGCTACCGTCGTTCTTCCGGTTCGTCGTGTCCTTGGTCTGTGCGGCGCTATGGCAAGATATACAAATGCCTCCATTGGTTAGGGTGTTATCGAAATCAAGGCTGGTAAAGCCGGTATCCGCCGTTTTGTCCGGCTGGACGGCGATGTCCGTCCTCAGGTTCTTGGCCCTCACACCTCCAGGGTTGTTTAGATCCGGCCTGAAGACGTCGTGGTCAACATGGCAGATCGCGCAGGTGCGAACGTTGGTCGTAGGATAAGAGCCGTAGGTCGGCGCATTCGCCGAAGACATGTAGTGGTGATAACCCGTATTCGAGCCGGCGTCCATCGCGCCGTAGATGGTGCTGTGGCAGCCGCCGCACTGGGTGCCGCCTCCGGACTCGCCGCCGACCGGATTATGAACCTTCCCGTGGCAGCCGGTGCACCCGGTTATACTGCTATGATTCTGCGTCGCGTTGGAGATGATGAGGTCTATTCCCAAGACCGTGCTCTCTCGCGCCGCGTCGCCGCTTCTTTTGTGGCACACCAGGCATATCTCATCCGTGCCGGCGGTTATCTTACCGTCACCGCCGTCGCTCCAGCCCTTGCTCGTCGCGTACGTATGCAGGCCGTCGGCGAGCATCTTGGAGTTGCCCTTGGTCGAGCCGTGGGCGTCGTGACATACCATGCACGGTATTTTCGCCCCAATATTGTATTTATTGGCGGGAAGTGGAGCGGGTGGTGGTTTATAACCGATGGTCTGCGTGCTCTCGCGCCACAACTGGTGGCCCTCGGTATTCTTCGCCGGGTCGGAGTCCGGCTCGTAATCGGCCTTGATGTTCTTGACGGCGCCCGTCCCGTCATGGCAGGCCTCGCAGAGAAGGTTGAACGTCTTGTGGTCGTAGTTGTTGACGACGCTCGGGCTCTCGAGATAGGCCTTGTTCAGAATCCTTCTGGTCGAGTTCACACCGGCCGCCGGCAGCGTCGTATCGTTCGAGAAATCCGGCGCGAGGTGCGTCGAGTGGCAGGTCTCGCATAGGTTCGTCGAGTTCGCAAACCCGGTATGCGGCGTTGAGACGACCGTCAAAAGATTCGACTGCAGGTTGGTGAAGGACACCACGGTATAGGGAGCTCCCACGGTGATGGCGGTCTGGTCGGCAAGTCTCGATCCGACCGTCGTCCCGACGGTTGCCGTGTTCTTTATGTTGTAGATTATGTAGTACGTGGCTCCCGTGGTGTTGATCGTCTCGGCGGTAGTCAATGTAAACGCCTGGCTTTCCGCCGAGTAGGTTGCCGGAGTTATCGTTATCGTCGTATCCAGGGAGGCCACCGGTTCCTGCGGACTTTGATAACCCGCCTTGCTGTTGGTCTCCTTAACGAGGTAGACGTTCGCCACGTTGGTCGTCGCCGTACCCGAGCCGTACTCGGTAAGCGTGAACCCCGTCCAGGAGGCATTCCCCGAGTTCGTCTTGAGCGTGATCGCCTGCATAACCACGTAATCCTGACCGGCCGTCGCCGTCGCCGTAACCGACCCCCTCGCCACCGTCTGAGAGGTCACGGTCACCTGCTGCGATTCCGATACCGTCAGCGTATTGGAATCGTAGTTCGGGAAGGCGGCAACCGTATCGGGGGCGGAGACTGTTATGCTCGCCTGGCTCGCAATGCGCGAGCCGATGGTATTGCCAGCTGGAGCGCTTCCCGCTATGTCGTAGACGACTAGGAAGGAGGAGGCGGTCGGGGTGCTGATAGTCTGCGCCGGGAAGGTAATGTTGACCGAGCTGGCGCTGAAAGTGCCACTTGATCCTATCTGAGCGTCACTGCCGTTGATAGCTCCGTCGCCATTTAAATCAGTATATATCTTGACGGCGCTTACTTGGTTATCGGCAAGATTACCAAGTTTATCCACTCTAATCGCCGTAAGTGAAGCCGTCCCGTAGTTCGTCGAGAAGCCGAGTTTCTGCATGACGACGTTCGTCGCTCCCTTCGCAACGTTTCCGCTTGCGACCGCCGCGTTCGTGACGGTCACGGTATTTGCGTTTATCGTCGGCGTTCCCGAGTTGAAGTTCGAGACCCCGGTCACCGTGCCGGCGGAGACGCCGATGTAGGTGTTGTCGACCATCTGGGAGCCGACCGTAACACCGGTCGTCGCGCCGCCGGCGATATCATAAACGACGAAGAAGATCTTGGCCGTCGTCGACAGCGACTCTCCACCTGTGATCGTAAATATGGTCGACTCGGCGGAGAAAGTCGAGGGGGTTATCGGGATATTCGTGTCGGTCGCCGGATCAAAATTGGTATCCCCGTTGTCCCTATAGAGCTTAACAGCCGACACATTGGTCGTAGCCGTTCCGTTTCCATACTCGTCAAGCTTGATGGTGTTCCAGGTGACACCGCCGGCGTTGGTCTGGGCCGAGAACTTCATCATGGCCTTGTTCGTCTGTCCTTGGTAGACCGTCGCCCCTCCAAGCTGTACGTTTCCAGAGAAGGTAATCGTGGGAGCGGTTATCGTAAAGGAGCTCGAGTTTAACGGCGCACCTGGCGATAGGGTGACCTGGTATGCCCCGGTTACCCCTATGGAGCTCGAGTTGGCGATGCTCGAACCGGTGGTATTCCCCGGGGTCGCGCTTGCCGCTATATCGTAGACTACCAGGAAGTTGGAGGCAGTCGTCCCTATGGTCTGAGCCGTCACCGAGATATTGACCGAGCCGGCGGAGAAGGTACCGCTTCCTATTTGGGAGTCGGTGCCGTCGATCACACCAAGGGTACCGCCGTCGGTATATATCTTCACGCCACCCGTCGCGATGTCGGCATCCGTCGTTCCTGTCCGGTTGACCGTTATCGAGTTAAGAGTAGCCGTTACAAAGTTCGTGCTCATGGCGAGCCTCTGTATTTCGACGTTAGTCTCGCCCGTGTAGACATTTCCTCCGGCAAGCGTTGGGCTGGTTACGGTGACCGTCGGCCCCGGCCTTCCGGTGTCGGCCGTAACGCCGGCGGTAACCGTCGTATTCCAGTTGCCGTTCGTATCTCGCGTGAAGACCGCGTAATTATAAGTGGTTCCGTTCAATGCCGTCGTGTCGGTATAAGTCGTAGCGATAGGCGCCGTGAAGTCCTCCCAGACCTGCGTAGCCAAGGGGTCGGTAGGCCCGGTTGGATAGGTACCGTCGCTACGACGCATAATCCTTATCCCGGCGAAGTCGGCATCCCCCGGGTTGGTCCAGTTGAGTGTAGATTGTCCATTCTCGCCGTCTCCGGCCACGAATCCCGTGGCCGTTCCCGGCGGAGTGGCGTCGATAGTAATGGCGGCGCTGTTCGTGTCTTGATCCACGAAAGTATTAGTGGCCGTACCTGCAGAGATTGTGCTGGGGCTCGCAATCACGACGCTTGTGGCCGTTGCGGCGACGTCAAAAACAATGAGGTATTGGGTTGAGGTCTTAGTAACGTTTATGTTAAGCCCCGAGAAAGTTGCAACTGTGCCTGCAAGACTTCCCGTGGCAATTGGCGAAGCAGGGGTATCCGGAACGCCATCCGCGTTTGAGTCGAGGTATAGGCGTACATTGGTAACGTTGGTCGATGTGAAGTTGGCCGTGCCAGTAAAAGTAAGACCCGTAACGGTATCTATGCCTGTATTGGTAGATAACGTAAATGAATCTATCACGACGTCCGTCGCACTCTTCCCCACGGTTTGGTTAGCTATCGCAGTGCCGTCGCCAGCGGTCGTCCTCGCATACCGGTCGTAGACAAAGTCAAAAGGCATGTACAAGGCCCCACCGCTAAGATTGAGTTCGAGGGCCGCCCCTCCCTCGGTGTTGGCCCAAGTCGTGCCATCGTACGTCTTCGCCCAGAGGTCTCCGTTGGAATCGCCGATCGTCACCATAATCTTGTTTTCGCCAGGCTGCCTATCGATGTCAATGTTGTTCGAGTAGCCGATCGCGGGAGAGGTAGTAAAGGTCTGAAGTGCCGACCAGGCGCCATTCCATGTCCGGTAACTGATGGGGCCGACCGCATTGTCCGCGTAAATAACAATTCCGAGTGGAGACGCCCCGCCCGTAATCCAGCCTGCTGCCAGAGGCATCATGCCGGCTCCGTTGGCGGCGTAAATTGCCGTATCGACGTTTGCGGTATTGGTCCAGGCCGTGCCGCTCCAGGTACCGTACTGCAAGTCATCGGAGGTCGACGAGGCGGAAACGACGATCATGCGATCTCCGCCAGGCTCGGCGGCGAGACTTACGAAGGTCGCTTCGTCCGCCCAGGTTGCCATGCCTAATGCGGTTATACCGCTCCATGAAGCTCCTGACGCTCTGGTAACATAGCGGGCATACGGAGTGGCGGCGGGAGCCTCATAACCCCAGACTATCATCAGTTCTCCACTACTCTCATAAGCTGCGTCAAAAGGTTTTGTGTCGCCAGCTGCAGTAGTGTAGGCAAGGTTTGTTTCAAGGACCGCTGATAACCCTGCCGTGGTGTTGTCCCAACCGGTACCGTTCCAGGTAATTGCTCTGAGTGATTGGCCGGTCGTGCCATCATTCCAGGAATAAACGAGGGTAATTTCGTTGCTATTAGGCTTAGCTACTAGTTCAACCCATTCGATGGTACCACCCTCTGCCGTAGTAAGAACATCGGCAGCCGCCGTCCAGGTAGCGCCGTCCCAAATGCGATAGGACATGTTGTTGGCGGTCGCGCTCGAATAGACGACCATCGCCCGTCCGCCGGTCTCTTCGTAGGCTATATCGAAGCTACGACGCGTAGAGATTCTGGTGTTGGCGGTCCACCTCGATGTACCCGTTAGCCAGGACGAACCGTTCCAAACCTCTACGTAGAGGGGGTTGCTAGCTGCACCAGTAAGAACTCCTACAACGTTTTCGAGCCTGGTTGGGCCAGCTTGGTTTACAGCCCATTGAATTGGCTGGTTGGTGGCATTCATAGCTGGGGGAGTGTTCCAAGTTGAAGCGCCATGATCCCATAGCCTGTTGAGAGGCGTAGTTACGGTTCCCTGGCCCCAGACGATGCGGCCGTCGGTCTTGGAAGCAAAGCTGGCGGCTTGAAAGATAAGAACGAGGCCTGCCATCAAGGCCATCAACACGACTATACCCAAGAGCTTGATTCTTGCCCCGGCGCGAAGCCGTATCATCAAACCCCGCATTGGTTACCCTTCCGCTTTTGCGAGCTTAATAGTAAGCTGCTGATCGCCCGGCTTTATAGCGAGCCCCTTGTTATATGCTTCCTTGGCCCTTTCTCTTTCACCTTTGGCCAGGTAAATATCGCCGACTTTCCCGTAGACGACCGCTCGATGCGGTTCTTCGGGCGGAAATAGCTCGAGCACCGCTTCCCACTCTAAAAGAGCGCCGTCATGTTTCTTTAACTTCGTATAGACCTCGGCCAGCCGGTAATGGTACTGAATCATCTCCGGCCTGGCTTTGATGGCGCTCTTATAATAGCTCACGGCCGTTTCGAAGCGTCGAAGCTCGCTTGCCAACTGTCCCGCCCTATATAGAGCATCGGCATCGTTCGGCGTCATCTTCACCACCTTCTCGGCTTCCTTAAGAGCCGACGCCAGCTCTCCCACCTGTGCGTAGCTCGTGACTAGAAGGTTTCTCGCCCCGATATCTCCTTGGTTCTCTCGCAGGTAAGCTTGTAGTTTTAGAATTGCGCCTTTGAAATCGCTTTTGCGGTAGGTCTGGTATGATTCGTCTCTCAGTCGCGCGGGATCGGCTTTGGAAAGTCTCCCTCCGAAGCCGTAATAAACCACTCCCACAGCCGCTATGACGAGCAGCGCGAGGCCGATATAGATGTATTTCAACCGGCCGTTCAATAGCTGAGCAACTGCCTGCATAAAAGTACCACCTAAGCGATGATTTTCCGGCTATGTTAGACCGCTTACAGCACAACAATAGCGAAAGAACCTTCCAGGCATCGCTTATCTAAATTCATAGCGACGTCTGACGGTGTGCTCAAGCTATCTAAATCGCCTTAAACGTTAGATAAAATAGTGACCAATCACCCGGTCACCCTGCTTATATACATTTAGAAGTATACCAATTAATGACTACTTTCACAACTTATCCAGCCCAAGAAGGAAGCGCTAAAGGTAGTTAGACATTAATTCAAGGGGACGTTCTTTTACTTTTTAAACTAACTACTCATTACCGCATAACTCTTGTATAATAATCGCATGCCTAGAAAACCAAGGCTAGATGCTCCGGGGCTTCTATACCATATAATCGCACGGGGTATCGAAGGCCGGGATATCTTCGCCGATGATACCGATCGGAAGTTCTTTCTTGAGCGCCTGGGAGATGTGCTGAAAGAGACATCGACCCCGGTTTACGCATTCGCCCTCATCCCGAACCACTTTCATCTGCTCTTGAGAAGAGGCAAAACACCGATAGCGACCGTAATGAGAAAGCTTTTGACTGGATACGCCATCCACTTCAACCACCGTCATAAGCGTTGCGGGCATCTCTTCCAAAACCGCTATAAGGGGATCGTTTGCGAGGACGGCCCATATTTCTTGGAGCTAATCCGCTACATCCACCTGAACCCGGTTAGGGCGGGGATCGTTAGATCGCTCGATGAGCTTGCCGGCTACCCATTCTCGGGACACGCCTATCTGGTCGGAAGAGTCAAGGGAGATTTCTTCGATCAAGACGCCGTGCGCTCTCACTTCTCAAAAACAGCGGCAAGGGCCAAGAGAAGCTATCTTGAGCTCATGCGAGATGGGCTTTTGATGGGAAGAAGGCCGGATTTGACCGGCGGGGGCTTGAGAAGATCTCTCGGATATCCGAAGGACTACCCCAAGGAGAGACAGTTATTCGACGATCGCATCTTGGGAAGCGGCGATTTTGTGGAGGCGATCCTCACCGAGACCCTCGACCGAGAAACCCGTGATGAGGATGGCGCCGTTGAAGACCTCGTCTTATCCGCCTGCGAAGAGTTCGGCGTCTCAAAAGCCGAGATTCTTGGTAAGGCAAGAGTGAGACCCATCTCCATGGCCAGGGCAACTCTTGCTTGCAGGCTCTCACGCGATATGGGGCTTACGACATCAAGGATTGCAAAGCTTCTCTCCATGACGCCCGCCGCTGCCTCAAAGGCAATCGAGAAAGGTAAGGTCATGCGCCTGGATGGAAAAAATAATTGAGAAAGGTAAGGTCATATACTTAGGAGAGAATAAGTTTAATTAGTAAAACAACGTCCCTCATCGCCTTATACTTGACATGACCTCTGACCACAAGATCTGAGTC
>JAMCWL010000013.1 GCA_023481285.1 Actinomycetota bacterium
GGGTTGTACGCACCAGTACACTGAGCTGACGAGCAAGGAAGAGCTCGACCACGGGATAATGGTGCCGCTCTACTACATCTTCAAGGAGATCGAGGTACCGATCGTCTCACTGGCGATATCATACCTGGGATTCGAGAAGCACTACTCCCTGGGAATTGCCGTTCGCAGAGCGTCGGATATCTTAAACAGGAGGGCCGTCTATCTGGCGAGCGGAGATCTCTCCCACAGGCTCACACCCGGTGCCCCTGCCGGCTACAACCTGAGAGGCGAAGAGTTTGACAACCTTCTGGTAAACTTGGTAAGGACGGGGGATTTCGCGGGTTTACTCTCGATCGACCGCGACTTGGCCGAGAGCGCGGGCGAGTGCGGCCTTCGTCCGATCATCTCTTTGGCCGGGTTGTTCAACGGTTACGATGTTCAAACGGACGTCCTATCATACGAGGGCCCATTTGGGGTCGGATACCTTGTCTCCACGGTCAGGGAGAAAGCTCCGAACCGGGCGCGGGATCTTCTAACCGACAAGAGTATGGAATAGGGGGTTGAGAGTGGTCACCGATGTAAACCATCATACCAGATTGGCAAGGTTGGCCGTCCAGACTTACGTCACTTCGGGAAAGGCTATCGAACCTCCGGAGACTTTACCAGAGGAGCTTTTCGTGAAGCGCGCCGGTTGCTTTGTTTGTATCAAACGCCATGGTGGAGAACTTCGCGGCTGCATCGGGACGCTCGCGCCTACCCAGGCGAGCTTGGCGACCGAGATCATCGCCAATTCAATCCAGGCTGCGACGGCGGACCCGAGGTTTCCCGCCGTCGACGAGTCAGAGCTGTCGCACCTCGTATACTCCGTAGACGTTCTGGAGCCGGCCGAAAAGGTGAGCGGCGCGCATGAGCTCGATCCTCAAATGTATGGGGTGATCGTAAAGCGGGGCTTTCAGACGGGTGTTCTGCTCCCGACGCTCGAGGGCATCGACACCGTCGACCAACAGCTTGATATCGCTCGCCGGAAAGCGGGGATTGACCAGGGCCAGGACGCGGATCTTTTTAGATTCAAGGTAACGAGATACGAAGAAAAAGCAGACTCCGGACTCTAAACTCCAGACTCTAGATTCCGGACTTTGGAGGTTGGACGCCGGATAAGTATCAAGTATGCAAGAGCTGCTATTTGGAGAGCGCGTGTCCGATATCGATAATAAGCTGGTCGTCATAGTTGGTCCGACGGCCATCGGTAAGACGGCCGTCGGTATTGAGCTCGCAGCGATCATCGGCGGGGAGATAATATCCGCCGATTCCATGCAAGTTTACCGCGGGATGAACATCGGGACTGAAAAGCCATCCCTCGAAGAGAGGGGAGATATTCCGCACCATCTGATCGACGTTGTCGAGCCCAGTGAGCCCTTTAGCGTCGCCGTGTACCAAAAGATGGCCAGAGAGACCATCAGAGAAGTCCAGGAGCGGGGAGCCTTTCCCATCCTAGTCGGCGGAACCGGCCTCTATGTCCGGGCGGTCATCGACCGGCTTGAATTCCCGGAAGGCGACGGCACGTCTGAGGTTCGCCGTCAGCTCATCCAGCGAGCGGAAAGGGAAGGGGCGCAAGCCCTGCATGACGAGCTCGCCCGCCTTGACCGTGAGGCTGCGAACGCCATCCACCCGGAGAACGTAAGGAGAGTCATCAGGGCCCTGGAGGTCGTCGAGTTGACTGGAGAACCGTTCTCGAAGTTCCGGCGCAAATGGAGAGTTAGAGAGTCCGTTTACCAATTGAGGATGTTTGGCCTTGCCATGGATAGAAGTAAGCTATATGCTATGATAGATTCACGAGTGTACAAGCAGCTCGACAAGGGGCTGCTTGATGAAGTAAAGGCGCTTATCAACGCCGGTTACGAGGATTTTCTGACTGCAAGCCAGGCGCTCGGCTATAAAGAATTCATCACTTATCTCAAGAGTGAGTCGACGCTTGACGAGGCGGTTGAGAATCTAAAGAGAAGAACCCGTCACTATGCCAAGAGGCAGTTGACGTGGTTCCGAGCCGATCCGAGAGTGACCTGGATCGACGTTGGCGAGCGGCCGGCGATCGACATAGCGAAAGAGATGGCCGGGACGCTGAAGGCAGAGAGTTTCATTTCTTAGTCGAAGTTCGGTCTGCTCAGGGGAAGGTTAGTGTGGCCAATCTAGAAGAGAACGAAGCACGCCTGGTTGAACCGGTTAAGGCCAACAGACGTATATTGCAGGTCGTCATTCTTTCGATTATCGCGATAACCGCCGCCCTGGCAATTGGATATACGGTAATGCGCGAGCGGGCGATCCCGGAAGCCCCAGACCTCTCCGGCGAACAAAAGCGCGCTGAAGCAATAGTCAAAGAGTACGAAGAGGCGATCAGGAAGAAGGACGCTAAAAAAGCATGGGGAGTCTTGGCGGCTGCGACAAAGAACGGCTCGACACTGACAATATTCGAAAAGGGGATCAAGGATTTTCCGGCGGCGTTTAAGAGGTATGAGATAAACTCCAAGAGCACCGACCGCCTGGTAAACATGTCATTCGGCAAAGATTACCGCAAGTTGCTTAACGGAGATATGATGCAGGGAAGCTGGGCGGTCGTTACCAAATACCCCGACGTCCCGAAAAACTCGGAGGATTCGAGCAAAGTTTTCATCGTCATCCCCGAAAAAGGCGGGTTTAAGATTTACGATATCCGACCATCATCGCCTTAAGCGCTTTTAGCCTCGCTTATTGCTGACAACCATACAGCCTAGAGCGCGTTTCAGCGTGGAGCGCCTTTCAGAGTAGAGCGAGCCGTTGACGGCCGGTCGGCGGTCGTCCTTCTTTTTGCCTCCGCCTTTTTATTCGCATATAATGCGCTTAGCGATCAGGGAGAGGCTTGAGATGCAAGAAAAAATAGCCTTCGCAAAGCATGAAGGCCTTGGCAACGACTTCATCATCGTAGAAGACCTTGGGAACGAATTGCATATCATGCCGCCAACGGTTGTCCATCTCTGCGATCGCCGTTTCGGGATAGGCGCAGACGGGTTGATCCTCGTTAGGGCGTCACTGGAAGCCGACTTCAAAATGGAATACCATAACTCCGACGGCTCGACTGCCGAGATGTGCGGTAACGGGCTTCGCTGTTTCGCCAAATACGTCTACGACCACGGGTTGATCGAGGCGACGAGAGTCACCGTGGAGACCGGAGCGGGTATCAAGGAGATAGACCTGGTATTCGACGGCGACTGCGCCGTTGGCGCCAGAGTGGATATGGGATATCCGGCATTGGCGGCGTCCGAGATTCCCGTCACACTGGAGCTGGGCGAGTCGAACGACGTGACGCTCTCCGTAGATGGCGTCGCCATCAAAGGCACCTGCGTCTCAATGGGAAACCCCCATTGCGTAATATTCGTTGACGACGTTGAGAGCGCCCCCGTGAGAGCGCTTGGCCCAAAGATTGAGACAAACCCCATCTTCCCTAGAAAGACGAATGTGGAGTTTGCAAAGGTCGTCTCTCCTAACGAAATAGAGATTAGGGTCTGGGAGCGGGGGGCCGGGGAGACCCTCGCCTGCGGTACCGGCGCGTGCGCGACCGCCGTGGCGGCGCATCTCAACGGATATACCGGCAGGCATACTAGAATCAACCTGCCTGGAGGACGCCTGGATATCGAGTGGAAAGATGACGGGCGCATCTTCATGAAGGGGCCCGCCCGAGAAGTATTTACCGGTGAGATGCGAGTGAGATAGACCTTAATACCTCAGGAATCTTCTGCTAAAATTATCAGCTAATCGAAGAACTAAGGCCTCAAACGCTAAGGGAGGAAGCTTCATGAAATTCGCCGACCGTATCGGTAATCTGCCGCCATACCTCTTTGCCATGATCGACAAGAAGGTCTCCGAAAAGAGGGCGGCTGGTGTAGACGTGATAAGCCTCGGGATAGGCGACCCGGACCTACCGACGCCCAAGAACATCATCGACGCGCTCTGCAAGCAGGCGAATAACCCTACCAACCACCGCTACCCATCTTACTTTGGCTTGCCCGCCTTTAGGCAAGCGATCGCCAGGTGGTATAAGAAGCGTTTTAACGTCGAGCTCGACCCGGCCACCGAAGTCCTTCCACTTATCGGTTCGAAAGAGGGGATAGCCCACATAGCGCTCGCCATGTGCGACGCCGGTGACGTCTCTCTCATCGCCGATCCGGGCTATCCGGTCTACAATACCGGGGCGATCCTGGCCGGAGCAACCCCTCACTTCCTCCCATTGACCGAACAGAACGACTTTCTGCCGAAGCTCGATGAGATTCCCGAGAACGTCTTGGATAAGGCGAAGATGATCCTTCTGAACTACCCGAACAACCCGACGTCGGCTACAGCTCCCGGTGCTTTCTTTAAGGAGCTTGTGAGCTGGTCAAATGATCACGGCGTAGTAGTCGCGCACGACAACCCTTATTCCGAAATAACTTTCGACGGGTATGTCGCGCCGAGTTTCCTCCAGTATCCAGGCGCCAAGGAGGCCGGCATCGAATTTCATTCCCTGTCGAAGACGTACAACATGACCGGCTGGCGCATCGGCTGGGCCTGCGGTAACGCAACGGTGATAGAGGCCCTCGGCCGGGTCAAAACGAATATCGATTCGGGAATCTTCAACGCCATCCAGTACGCAGGCATCGAAGCGCTAGAGGGGCCGCAAAACATCGTCTCCGAGATGTGCGATGTCTACAAGCGCCGCCGGGATCTTGTTATGTCCGCTCTAAGCCGGATGGGCTTGATGGCGAGGATCCCGAAGGCTACCATATACGTCTGGGTTCGAGTTCCCGGCGGATACGATTCGGCCGGTTTCGCGGCCCACGTTCTCGACAGGGCCGGCGTCATCATCTCACCGGGCAACGCGTACGGCCCTTCCGGAGAGGGATATGTGAGATTGTCGCTCACGATAGAGGACGATAGGCTCGCAGAGGCGTTGGAGAGAATAGAGAAGCACCTGTAGTCGTTTCGCGTTTGTGCGAAGACATCGATAGCAAGGAACGGAGATAGCAAGATCAAGGAGTTAACAACTGAGGAACGAGCGGTAATTGTAGGAGTGCAGCTTGGCGACGATTCCGATTGGGAAGCCGAGCAATCCATGGATGAGCTCCACCAGTTGGCGACGACGGCCGGCGCCAAAGTCGTCGATCGCGTTGTTCAGCAGCGCGAGAAGGTGCACAGCCGGACCTTTGTCGGTCCTGGAAAAGCAGAGGAAATTGCGGGGATAGCCAGGGCCCATGATGCGACGATGGTCGTTTTTGACGATGAGCTCTCGCCCTCCCAGCAGAGGCATGTCGAAGAAGAGATAGAAATCAAGGTTCTCGATCGCACGGCGCTCATCCTCGATATCTTCGCCCAGCGGGCGCAATCCCTGGAAGGCAAGCTCCAGGTCGAACTTGCACAGCTCGAGTACAACCTGCCAAGACTTCGAGGACTCTGGCTCCACCTGTCGAGATTGGGCGGCGGCATCGGCACGAGGGGACCGGGCGAGACTCAGCTCGAGGTCGACCGCCGGAGGGCCAGGCAGCGAATCGGTCACATTAAGCGGGAGCTGAGCGAGGTAGCCAAGAACCGAGGGGTTCAGAGAGAGCGTCGCCACAGGGCTAACGTCTACACCGTCTCGCTCGTGGGCTACACCAACGCCGGAAAATCTACGCTTCTCAACGCCCTCACTGACGCCAGGGCACTCGTCGAAGACAAGCTCTTTGCTACCCTGGATTCGATGTCCCGGAGGCTCAAGGTCCGTAATCATCAGCGAATCGTCATATCCGATACGGTCGGCTTCATCAAGAAGCTGCCGCATCAACTGGTGGCCGCCTTCCGGTCGACCCTGGATGAAGTTCGCGACGCCGACCTCTTGCTCCACGTGGTGGATGCTTCACATCCTCGCCTGGAAGAGCAGGTAAAAGCCGTTGAATCGATACTAGATGAGATCGGCGCCGCAGAGAAGCCGAGACTTGACGTTCTAAACAAGATGGACTTGATAGAGCCGGTCGAGCAGGACCGCCTTCAGCAGCTCTTTCCCGGCGCTATAATGATCTCGGCCGCAAACGATCTCGGGCTGGATGGGCTTATTGAAGAGATCGAATCCCGGCTCGCCCGTAACTTCGTCAAGGTGCGGTTGATGGTTCCTTTTAAGAACGGCAATGTCGTACAGCATATCCATGCAACGGGCAAGGTTGTCTCGGAAGAGCACCGCGCGGACGGGACGCATATTGAGGCTGAGATTCCAAAAGCCGAGATGGCCAGGGTCAGCCGCTTTGTCGAAGGATGATTGGATTGTTTTGCATAAAGTGCGGCGTCAAGATAACTGAGTTGACTGGGACTTGCCCCACCTGCAGCGCCGATTTGACCGGCTTGCCTGGGGACGCGTTCATCGAGTACAGCCTGGCCGACCTATACGATTCAGCGGACCTCGATTGGGAGACGGCAACCTTGATGGTGGTGAACAACACGGCCGAGGCCTCCGCCGTGAGAGGTCTGCTTGAATCTTCCGGCATTCCCGTCGGAGTAAGAGCGTCAAGTCAATCGATGCCGAAGATGGGCGTCGTGGTAGGTGGAATCGAAATCCTCGTTCCGGAGCCGGCGCTCGACTACGCAAGAGAATTGTTGCAAGAGACCGATCTGACGATGGACTCACAAAGCGCCGGCGGGAGAGTGAGCGAAGGGTCGTTCCACGAAACGGAGCTGATCTCCACTGCAAAAAGCATCGGTCTCATAACCGTCCTCGCCACTTTAGTCGCGCTGGGCCTGAAAGCGATAAAAGACCGCTTGTTGACGAGTGCTTAATCGGATCTACGATCAGTCACCAAAAGCTGATAGCTGAAAACTGATAACTGAAAGCTGATAGCTGACAACTAAAAACACCTGTGCTGATCAAGCGGAGATGTAAGGCGGTGAAGCACCGATCACCAAACATCCTTAAAGGCGGTGATGCACGGTCACCAAACGTTATGGCAGCTTAAAGACCAAAATCGAGTGCCCTATCCTATCCGTCGGCTTATACTTGTACAGCCAACCATACTGTCCCGAAGCGTACGCCCTCGTGTAGTTATTGGATGAGATCGCAAACCAGCCGCGCGGTCGCCCGGGCGTCTCGGCGTGCCACTCGACAGCCTTGCGCCCCAGGTAGTAGCTGACTCGTCCGCCACCGAAGTAATCCACGTAAATCTTGGAAATCCTCTTCTCCTCAACATACTTCTCCAGTCGCTTGAGGTCCTGTCCCCAATCGATATTGGAGTCCGAGATGATCCAGCCCCCGCGCTCGGGTCCGACGAATTCGTTGAAGTAGGACAGATAGTAGGGCGATATGTTTTGGAAGGTGATGATCTGCCAGACGGCCAAAGAGAGCAGCGTTACGTTCAAGAGACTTCTCCTCAAGTTAAAACGACCTCCCAAGCACCGGCCGAATGCTTCTATCCTGATAAGCTTGATGAGCTTGCCTGCATATATGTAGAAAAGAGGATAGATGGGGAGGAGGTACCTGAGTCCGAGATCGAGGTTGCCCATTATGGACATGAGCCCGAAGGCCAGAGCCCCCGAGATGAGTGCGACCTCTGCCATTGGACTCTTAGACTTCACCCTCCTTCCGAATAAGAACGCGAGAACGACCGAGAGTAACATGGGAATCGTACTCTTTATCGCAAAAGCGAGCGGGTAGTAATAGCGCTCACCCTTGCTGATAACGCCGAGGATGTAGACCCCTTGGCCGACGGAGACATGGTTCTTGACCATGTTAAATCCGAGAAGATAGTGAGCAAGCGGCCTCAGGCTCGATCGGGCAAGCCAAGTTGTAATCGGCGCGTCCGCGGGAAGCATGTCCCAGATTAGGGTAGTCTGAACGCCCATGGGCATTTTCGCCATGTTAAGCATGTAGATGACGTAAACGACGGCGACGGCTATCAAGCTGATAATCGCAAAAGAGCCCGCATAGAATCTCACCCGCTCCAAGGAGGAGGCGGCAGGAAGGCTGCGGCCTCCTTCCTGAACGGACTCCCGATGGCCTTTGACGACGGCATAGAGGGCCAAAACCAGGTAGACGGCGAAGAGGAGCGGGGCTGAGAACTTCGTCGCCAGAGCAAGACCTAAGGTGAGACCGGCCATCATCAGAGAGCGGACCGACGGGTCCTTCATGAACTTCCAGACGAAATAGAGATTGATAACGACCGCCGCGGAGATGCCGATGTCTTGCGTTACCAGATGTCCGTGGGCGACTATGTTGGGGTCGAACGCAAAGAGCAAGAGGGAGAGCAGTCCGGCCGCCGCACCGTTCAGCTTCGACGACCAGAGGAAAACAAAGATGCCAAGAATAATCGTAATGGCCACGATCGGAAGCCTGCCCCGGAAAAGGATCGCGTCGGCGTCATTCTTGCTCTCGTATAAAAACTTCTCGCCGACGCCGTACTGGTTGCTGATGTGGCTGTAGAAATAGTCGAATGGATAGTTGACGGGCGTGGTGGAGACGGCGAGTCCGGCCAGGTCTTTAATCAGAGGAGGATGTTCCGGATTTAAGCGATAATCTTGGGCCTGAACATAGGAGTAGCCGGCCGCCAGGTGAGGCACCTCATCAACGGTCATAGAATCCTCTGCGGCGCCGACCAGGAGATTTCGCAGCATGAGCGCCAAAATGATGAACATTATAATATAAGCGACTTTGCGTCCCAAGCTCACCACCAGACCATCCAGATAATGGCTTCCAGCCGAGCCTTCGACGTTCGAGCCGGTCGTGTCCGTCTCCCCAACCGCGTATGAGTAGAGCTTGCGCTCACTTAAAAAGCCTTCTCACCCTTATCAGATCCAGGAACATTTCGTAGGCATCTTTAAGCGGGCGTACGGTTGACGAAGCGTTGTCCAGCCAGCGAATCGGGACCTCCTGTATCCGATAGCCATCCTTTTTGGCCCTGAGGAGAAGCTCGACGTCGAACGCGAATCCATCTATGGTTTGAGCCGCAAAAAGCGCCCTGGCCGCCTTGCCATTCAAACACTTAAAGCCACATTGGCTGTCATGAACGCCGGGGAGAGCGAGCGCCCTGACCATGAGGTTGAAGACGCGTCCCATTACACGTCGGACGACGCTCTGGTCGATCTCGACCTTCGAATCGCGCAAGGCACGAGAGCCGAACGCAACATCAACCTCGTCTTTGCAGACGGCCAGCAGCTTGCCGGTCTCTTCGATAGGAGTTGAAAGATCGGCGTCCGATAAGAGGACGAAGCGGCCTTTCGTCAAAAGCACGCCCCGCTTGACCGCGTAGCCTTTGCCCTGGTTCGGGGAGTAGGAGACGAGGGTAATACTCCCCAGCTCAGCCGCCAATCGTCTGATCAAAAACTCGGTACCATCGCTGCTTCCATCGTTGACGACGACGATCTCGAAGGTATCTCCCCTGGAGGCAAAGTAATCGTGGACGAGCTTGATCGTAAGCTCGATCCTCTTCTCCTCGTTAAACGCGGGAATAACGACCGAGATATACTTCTCCGAGCCGAACTCTCGGGGTTGTCGGGTCTCTCTTGACGCCTTGACCATCGTTACTTATTTCCCCGGTCACGACGACATTTAAAACGGTCACCCGGTGGTTTGAGGGATTGATTACCCTCTAAAGCTTGCGAATAAGGCCGACCGCCTTACCTATGATCCAAACGTCGGTCGTGATAATCGGCTCCATCGCCCGGTTTTCCGGCTTAAGGACTATCCGGTCGCCGTAGCGGGAAAAACGCTTGACGGTCGCTTCGTCCTCGATCATGGCGACAACTATGTCGCCGTTTTCGGCGGTTTGCTGCTGGCGAACGACCAGGATGTCCCCGTCGAGGATGCCCGCCTCGATCATGCTCTCACCCTTGACGCGCAGGAGGAAGCTCCCTTCGTCTGAAGCTAAATCAACCGGCAGCGCCATTATGTCCTCGATGTTCTCCTGAGCGAGAATCGGACTTCCGGCGGCGACGTGGCCCACTAGCGGTAGATTTCTGACGCGACTGGAAACGCCGCCCCTCTCCGACGAACGATAATCAAGAACTTCTAACGCTCTTGGCTTGGTTGGGTCCCGCCTAATATGGCCCTTCCTCTCCAGGGCGGAAAGGTGGCTGTGAACCGTCGAGCTGGATGAGAGACCAACCGCCTGCCCTATCTCACGCACGGACGGCGGATACCCTTTTCTGCCGATTTCCGAAAGAATGAAATCCAATATCTGCTGCTGTCGCCTAGTGAGGGTGCTCTTCACAGGCCTCCTCCTTCCTTATCAACAGGTAGTTCAGCTACCCGTGTCTAGGATTGAACTATACCACAATAACAATCCAATCGCAAACATAGGTTCGATTGCTCCTTTTCTATTGACACGAACACGCGTTCGCCATAGAATCTAGATGCAAACATACGTTCGTAAAGGAGGCGAGGATCGTGCGGGGTGCTGATTCATGATTTGGTGGTCTACGCATTCGTTGGAATTACGGTATTTATGCTGCTAACGCTGGCCGTAGGCGACAAGAGCCGTTTCTTTTTGGCTCTTTAACAATAAGTCTCAAGTTTACGTGTAGAAAATAATCGCCTTTAAAACGGAAAAAGAGCGATTTTTTAAAAGTTTTTAGTAAATAAGGTTTGCGTCTGCCTTCCTATCGGTAATATACTATATATCGTGCGATAGAGCCGGTTTGCCCCAAGATATTGTGCATAACTCTGTGGAAAACCGGTTGAAAGGAAGGGGAAATGCGCTGCCCATTTTGCGGGTTTGACGACACCAGGGTGGTCGATTCGCGAACGAACGACCAGGGAAGCGCGGTGCGCAGGCGCAGAGAGTGCCAGGAATGCGAAAAACGCTTTACCACCTTCGAGCAGGTCGAAGAGATACCGATTACCGTCATAAAAGAAGACGGCGGTCGAGAGCCTTTCAATAGAAATAAGTTGCTCGAAGGCCTGATGCGCGCGACAGTCAAACGTGAGGTTTCAAGAGGGCGTTTGGAGCAACTGGTCGACGAGATTGAAGCGTCGATCAGAAACGAGTTCAAGCGCGAGGTCGCCTCAAAAGAGCTCGGAGAAAGAGCTCTCAGAACGCTAAAAGAGGTCGACAGGGTGGCCTATATTCGCTTTGCCTCTGTCTACCGGAAGTTTAAGGACATAGATGAATTTACAAAAGAGCTGGAATCGCTGGAGTAATTGACGCATCAGGGAAGGTGTGGCTGAGAGCACCGCATAGCAGTCATTGAGCTTGACAGAGGCAAAGCGATCAATTTAAAGCCGACGGCATTGGGGGTTGAATATGGCAAAGATAGTAGCGAAAGGCAAAGCTGAAGCGATCGACGACAGCGACGATAATGGCGGCAGGATTATAAATGTTATAAAGACGACGCGCGCGACTGAAGGGGACACCACCGATATAGCTCTGCTCGTTAGCACGTCATCGAAGTCGGAGATTAATATTTGGAATAAGACCAAGATTGTTGCTTCGCTGGTTCGTGAGACCGGCTGCACCATTCAGCTTGCGGAAGAAATCTCCAACGCCGTCGAGAACAAGATCTTCGACTCGAACTTTCCAAGCATAACGACGAGCATCATCCGGGAGCTCGTGGATATGGAGCTCCTGGAGAGGGGATTGACGATGATGCATAAGAAGCACTCGAATCTCGGTCTCCCGATGTACGACGTCGAGCAGATAATCATAAACGCCAACAAAGAGAATTCAAATACAACGCATAATCCGGAATCGATCAACCTGACCCTTGCGGAGACGATCCTGAAGGAGTTCGCCCTGAGAAAGATCTTCTCCGAGGATGTGGCGCTCGCCCATCTAATGGGCGACGTTCACTTGCACGATCTCGGCTTCGTAGTCCGTCCCTACTGCGGTGGTCATTCGCTCGAGTATATTAAGAAGTTCGGGTTGTCTCTTCCCAACATCACATCCACGTCGCGACCGGCCAAGCACGCCGAGGTTCTCATCGGCCACATGGTCAAGATGGCCTCCTCGCTCCAATCGCACTATGCGGGTGCGGTCGGCTGGGAGGCCGTCAATATGTTCTTTGCGCCTTACCTTGTAAACCGCTCATACGCTGAGATAAAACAACTGGCCCAGATGCTTATCTACGAATTCAACCAGTTGGCGGGGGCGCGGGGCAGCCAGGTCGTCTTCTCGGACTTCAACCTCTACTGGAACATTCCGAGACACTTTGCCAATACACCAGCCATCGGCCCGGGCGGTGAGCGTACCGGTAAGACCTACAGGGAGTACGAGAAGGAGGCGCAGGCTTTCGTCAAAGCGATGTTCGAGATCTACATGGAAGGGGATGCGAACGGTCAGACCTTCGTCTTCCCGAAGCCGCTCCTTCACATCAACGAGGATCTCTTCCAGACCGAAGGCGCGGACGAATTCCTCGACCTGGCATGCGAGGTCGCCTCAAGGCAGGGGATAACCTATTTCGTCTTCGACCGCGGCGACGAGTGCACTGTATCGCAGTGCTGCCGCCTGAAGCTGAAGCTGGGAGAGAAGGACCTGGAAGAGGCTAAGAGCCCCGAGAAAATGCGCTTCTCGGCCCTTCAAAACATAACCATCAACCTGCCCAGAATCGCGTACCGGGCGCACGGCAACGACGAACTCCTATTTCACGGTCTGAACCAGACGCTCGAGCTGGTCTCCAAGGCGCACGTCCAGAAGCGCCGATTTATAAAGAGCCTCCTCGACCTCGGTAAGAGCGGGCCACTCGCGATGCTCTGCGCATCGGCCGACGGTGACCCTTACCTGAGGCTCGACCGCTTGACCTACCTCTGCGGCCTCCTGGGTCTGAACGAGATGGTACAGCACCATACGGGAGAGCAGCTCCACGAGTCCGACGAGGCGATGCGCTTCGGTTTGAAAGTCATCAGCCACATGAACCTCAAATGCAAGCAGCTCTCCGAGGAATACGGGATAAAGATGGTTCTCGAGGAGAGCCCGGCCGAGTCCTCCGGATACCGCCTGGCCAAGCTCGACATGAAGTACTTCCCGGAGGAGACGAAGAGAGTGATCAAGGGGAGCATCGAAACGAACGAGTACTACTACACCAACTCGGTGCACGTCGGAGTCGACGCCGACGTCGACTATATCGACCGCGTCGAGAAGCAGAGCCTCTTCCACCCGCTCATAGAGGCAGGGGCAATCGTACACGTCTGGCTTGGAGAAAACGAGCCC
>JAMCWL010000024.1 GCA_023481285.1 Actinomycetota bacterium
AAGCATAAGAACCCCGAGAAATTGCTGCCACAACTGTCCTCGGCCGTTCTTTATGCTGCATCATGAGCAATTCTGTTACCTTGGGTGAAAACATTAATATGGAAAAGGGCCAAACGTGAGAGGCCGGGCTCTCGTGAGAGCCCGGCCTTTGAGCGCTCATCATGCCGCTAATCGGTTATCCTTCGCCTAACCTGCCCCTCGACAGGGCGATGAGGCCGGTGCGGACGAACTCCTTGATGCCATAGGGCTTCAGGAGGTCCTCAAGCGCGGTAATCTTGTCCTTGTCACCCGTTATTTCAAGAGTTAGCGTATTCTTCGAGACGTCGACGATGTTCGCACGGAAGATGTTCGCCGTCTCGACGATCTCGGCCCTGGTGGTCGGGGCGGCGTTCACCTTCATGAGGACGAGTTCCCTCTGCACCGACTCCTTCGGGTCGAGATCGCTGATCTTAAGGACGTTCACCAGCTTGTAGAGCTGCTTCGTTATCTGCTCCAGCGAGTGCTCGGCGGCATCGGCGACGATCGTCATCCGGGAAATCGTCGGGTCGTCCGTCTCCCCGACGGCGAGCGAATCGATGTTGAACCCCCGCCGGCTGAAGAGGCCGGCCACCCGCGTGAGAACGCCCGGCTTGTTTTCGACCAGGACAGAGAGGATGTGTTTAGACATTTGCTTCCTCCTCCTCTTCGATCATCTGGCTGATCGGGGCGCCCGGGATGCCCCCGAGCATCTCGTCGATGGACGCTCCCGGAGCGACCATTGGAAAGACGCACTCCTCGCGCTCGACGACGAACTCGATGAGCGCCGGCTTCCTCGCCTTAATCGCCTCTTCGAGCCCGGGTCTGACATCTTTCGGGTCGATGACCCGCCTCCCCTTGATACCGTATGCCTCGGCGAGCTTGACGAAGTCCGGCGTACCGACGGCCAGGTCCACCGCGGAGTAGCGGCGCTTGTAAAAGAGTTCCTGCCACTGCCGAACCATCCCCAGATAGCCGTTGTTCAAGACGCAAATGACGATCGGCAGCTTGTTGTAGGCAACCGTTGCCAGCTCCTGCGAGACCATTTGAATACTCCCGTCGCCGTCGATGTCGATGACTATCGAATCCGGGCGACCGATCTGGGCGCCCACGGCCGCCGGGAGGCCGAAGCCCATGGTGCCGAGCCCACCTGAAGAGATGAAGCTCCTTGGAGTCTCGGCGTCTATATAGTGGGCGGCCCACATCTGGTTCTGGCCGACCCCCGTCGTAACGACGGCGTCCTTCCCCTTTATGAGCTCGTTGATCGTCTCGACGACGAACTCCGGCTTGCAGATCGTATCCCTGTGGTAGTGGAGCGGATAAGCGTTCTTCCACTCGGCTATCTTCTCAAGCCAGGCGGTCTTATTAGCGATCTCCGGCTCCTTCTTGACCGCCTCAACAAGCTCTTTGAGCACGAGCTTGGCGTCACCGACTATAGGGATGAAGACCTCCATGATCTTCCCGATCTCCGCGGGGTCGATATCTATATGGATGATCTTGGCGTTGGGCGCAAAGGTCGAGACCTTCCCCGTGACCCGGTCGTCGAAGCGAACGCCAACCGCAACGATGAGATCCGTGTCGCAGAAAGCATAGTTGGCGTAACGGGTTCCGTGCATGCCCGGCATCCGCAAAGCCAGCGGGTGGGAGTCCGGAAAGCCGCCCTTCCCCATTAAGGTCGTCGTCACCGGTGTGTCGGTCAACTCGGCCAGCGCTTTAAGTTCGGCCGACGCGTTTGAGCGGATGATGCCGCCGCCCGCGTAGATCATGGGTTTTTTCGCCTCTGCAACTACCCTTGCCGCCTGCTTGATCTGCTTGGCATGCCCCTTGTAAGTCGGCTTGTAACCTGGAACGCTCACCTCTTCCGGGTATTTGTACTCCAACTCGCCTCTCGAAATATCGACCGGCACGTCGATGAGTACCGGACCCGGACGCCCGCTTCTTGCCAGTTCAAAAGCTTGCCGGATTATGGTGGGCAACTGGCGAACATCCTTAACCAGGAAATTGTGTTTCGTAATGGGCAGCGTTATGCCCGTGATGTCGGCCTCCTGAAAGGCGTCCGTTCCGATAACGGTCGTCGCTACCTGAGCGGTAAAGACGACTATCGGTATCGAATCCATGTAGGCATTGGCTATTCCGGTTACCAGGTTGGTGGCGCCGGGACCGGAAGTCGCCATGCATACGCCGACGCGCCCCGTCGCTCGCGCGTAGCCGTCCGCCGCGTGAGCGGCGCACTGCTCGTGGCGAACGAGGACGTGGTGGATTTTCTTGCTGTCAAAAAGAGCGTCATAAATAGGAAGGGCGACGCCCCCCGGATAGCCGAAGATTACTTCGACCCCCTCCTTTTCGAGGGTTTTGACCAGCGCTTCAGCACCCGTCATTTTCATCTAAACCACCTCCTATTATAGGTTGTTTTACCTTTGCTGCTTGTTCAAAGTTATTGCTTCTAGCTATGAGCTATGAGCTATGAGCAATGGGCTTTTTTAAGAGAGTCCTTAGCATGCGCCGTACCTCTTCATTGTCGGCTGACAAACGCTCATATCGTCTTATTAAGCTCATAGCTCACAGCTCACAGCTCATAGCTCATAGCTAAAAGCTGATTGCTTATTCTATTATCGCTCCTCTGGCTGCCGAGCTGACGCTTCTGGCGTAGCGCCTCAGATAGCCGTGCTTTATTTTCGGCTCCGGCTCCGTCCAATCGGCGAGGCGCTCCCTGATCTCGACCTCGGAGAGAGCTACGTTGATCGTCCGATTCGGTATGTCTATCTCGACGCCATCGCCCTCTCGCACCGCCGCGATCGGCCCGCGCGAAGCGGCCTCCGGGGAGACGTGGCCGATGCCGCAGCCGCGCGTCCCTCCCGAGAAGCGCCCGTCGGTAATTAGGGCGACCGTATCAATGAGCCCCAGGCCCGCGAGGGCCGACGTGGGGGTCAACATCTCCCTCATACCGGGGCCGCCCTTCGGACCCTCGTATCTGATCACGACAACGTCTCCCTCCTTGATCTTGCGGCCGAGAATAGCCTCCGTCGCATCGTCCTCGCTCTCGAAGACGCGAGCCGGTCCGGTATGCCTGAGCATCGGCTCGGTCACCGCCGAAGCCTTGACCACCGCCCCGTCGGGAGCGAGGTTTCCGAAGAGCACGGCGAGCCCGCCCGTCTCCGAAAAGGGGTTCTCTATCGGGCGGATGACCTCGGCGTTCAGGTTCTCGGCGCCCGCGATGTTCTCGCCGAGCGTCCGTCCCGTGACGGTGAGGGCGTCGAGCCGAAGTAGCTCCTTTTTCGCGAGCTCCGCCAGGACAGCCGAGATGCCGCCCGCCCGGTAAAGTTCCTCCATATGCGTCGGACCGGCCGGGCTGATCCGGCAGAGGTTGGGGGTGCGCTTGCTGACCTCGTCGACCTTCTTGAGATCGAAAGCGAGTGCAGCCTCGTGGGCGATCGCCGCCAAATGCAGCACCGTGTTGGATGAAGCTCCAAGCGCCATATCCGCCGCCAGCCCATTGTCGAGCGCCTTTTCCGTAAAGATGTCCCTGGGCCTGATGCCCTTTTTAAGCAAATCGACGACTGCCATCCCGCTCTTCTTGGCGAAGCGCACCCGCTCCGAATATGGCGCGGGAATCGTCGCGTTGCCGGGAAGCGCCATCCCGATCGCCTCGGCGAGGCAGTTCATCGAGTTGGCGGTGAACATGCCGGCGCACGAGCCGCAGCTCGGGCAGGCCGACTCCTCCCAATCACAGAGCTCCTGGGCGTCGATCTTGCCCGCCTGGTATGAGCCGACCGCCTCAAAGAGGCTGATGAGATCGATCTCCCGTCCACGATATCGCCCGGTCAGCATCGGCCCGCCGGAGACTAGGACGGTCGGAATGTTTATCCTCATCGCGGCCATCAGCATCCCGGGCGTGATCTTGTCGCAGTCGGTGACGAGGACGAGCGCATCGAACTGGTGGCCCTCGACCATCATCTCGACGGAGTCCGCAATGACCTCGCGGCTCGGAAGCGAGTACTTCATGCCAGCGTGGTTCATCGCGATGCCGTCGCAGATGCCTATGACCCCGAACTCGATCGGCGTCCCACCGGCCAGGCGCACGCCGTCCTTAACGGCGCTCGTGATCTTGTCGAGGTCGATGTGGCCTGGCACGATCTCGTTGGCCGCGTTCGCAATGGCGATGAGGGGCCTGCCTATCTCCTCATCGATAAGGCCATCTGCTTTGAGCAGCGAGCGGTGCGGAGCACGTACGACGCCTTTTTTAATTTGGTCGCTTCGCAGTTCCATGGTTTTCTCCCTATCGTCCTAAAAACAACCAAGTTGTTGCCTTCAGCTTTGAGCTATGAGCTTTGAGCTATGAGCTTTTTTAAAAGAGATCTAAGCATGCGCTGAACTTCCTCATTATCCGCTGATAAATGCTCATACTGATCAAGTCCAAGATATCCTAATTCATAAGCCAAGAGTGTTTGATATTCAAGTTCTTTTGCTGAGCCTCTTGCAATTCTTAGAAATCGGGAAAACTCGTTGTCGCCGCCTCTACCGCAACCTTCCGCAATGTTTGTAGGAATAGAATAAGCAGCTCTACGCATTTGGCTAGTTAATCCAAACTGTTCTTCTTTAGGGAACTGAGCGGTCTCTTTATGGACCGATAAAGCCAGTTTGTGTGCCCTTTCCCAGACCTTGAGATTCTTGAAATCATTCATTTGCCCTCCGTATCTGTCCTTATGCTTTTGAACTCATAGCTCATAGCTCATAGCTAAAACCACCTGCAAACAACAAGCTGGCGTATAAAAAAATCGCCCCAAATATGGGACGATAAGAAACCGCGGTACCACCCAAGTTGGCCCCATGTCACGGGGTCCACTCTTACGCGCTATAACGGGCGCTCCCGACCCGGCCTGGCGGATTGCGCTCGGCCGAACGGCTCCGGGGCGACATTCGGTTCCTTTCCGGCACCGGCTCACACCATCCCGGCTCGCTATGGCCTTCCGGAGGACCTACTCCTCCCCATCCAAGCCTCTGGGCTTAGAATATTGAAAGCGATTATATAGACCGGCGAAGGAATTGTCAAGAAGGCGCGTTGCCTCGCAGAGGCAATCCCTTTGTAAGCGCGGTTTGACATCTAACTATGGCTTTCCCCTGATTCTTGCAAGTAGAGCCCTGTCGCCGGGGAAACCCGAAATGGAATCGAGGTATTGGTTATCGGTCAGAATGTTTGCATTCCCCTCTTCCCAACCATGCGGCGCATAAATCACTCGCGGGTCGACTTCTTCGGTTATGCTGACCTTAAAATCGTCGCTGCCGCGCGGCGATTCGACGACAACAGTATCGCCATCGCACAATCCTAAGCACGCCGCCGTGTCGGGATGAACTTCTACCAGCGAATCAGGCTGCCTCTTTCGCAGCGAAGGGATATTGCGATACCGCGAGTGGTGGTAGCCGGGGGTTCTCTTCCCAGTCGTCAGGATAAAGGGGTGTTCCGCGGCTATCTCCGGCATGGACACCGGGCTTTCAGCGGGCTCTTCGTATACCGGCAGCGGGTTGTAGCCATGCTTTTCGAGTTCCTCTGAGTACAACTCCACCTTTCCCGAGGGGGTTTTAAACCTGGTTCGCTCATACTGCTTTTCCTTGTGCTCCGTATAGGTGTAACCATTTTCGTAATTGCGTAACTCATCGAGAGTAAGACCCAACGGCGCCAGCCTATGATTGAACGCTTCTTCCTCATCCTTCCATGGGAAATGCTCGTCAAGCCCCATCTTTTCGGCCAGGGCCAACCAAAATTCTAGGTCCGACAAGCGGCCGTCTTTGTCCTCGAACGCCTTAATCGCAAGCCCTATTCTCGGGACGCCGTACATACTCGCGTGTTCCCAGAACTCATAACGATTCAAGAAATGCGCCGCCGGCAGAACCACATCAGCGAGCTCGGCGGTTTCGGTCAGGAACTGGTCGACCACCACCAGAAAATCAAGGCTTGCCAGGGCTTTCTTGACTTTCCCGGCATTTGGCCATGTGGCAATGGGATGAACTCCGTCCAAGATCATCGCCCTTAACTTATAGGGCTGCTCTTCAAGAACAGCGTCCGCGTAGACGTTGGCCTGAGCGTTGCCGGTAACCCTAGTAAATAGAGGAAACCTCGTCTTGCCAATGGCCTGTTTCGTCTGCCCATTATTACCCGGAAGCTTCAGCGACTCCAGCTTCGGGTGATCCAGGAAAAGGGAGCCGCCCGGGATGTCGAGGTTGCCGGTTATCGCCTGCAATATCGCGATCGAGCGGATAGATTGCACGCCGTTTGTCTGGAGTTCGAGGGCGATTCCGGGATAGCCGGCCATTGATGGCGAGCCTGCACATAGGCAAGCAGACTCACGGATTTTATCTGCAGGAACCCACGTAATGCGCTCAACCACGTCGGGCGGATAGTTGCCAACTAATGACGCCAGCTCGTCAAAGCCGACCGTCCACTTCTCGACGAATTTTTTATCGTACAGGTTCTCGGTGATGATTACATTCAACAAACCTAGCGCCAAAGCACCATCGGTTCCAGGGCGCAGCTGTAAGTGAACGTCGGCCTTGCGCGCGAGCGGTATTATTCGCGGATCGACCACGATAAGCTTTGCGCCTCTGTTGAGCGACTTATTTATTACCGCATACTGAGGCGGGCACGATATCTGGGGGTTATAGCCCCAAAGGGCTACCAAGTCGGTATTTTCAAAATCTGGAACCGGCAACCCGCCAAATGTGAGCACCCCGGCAATAAGCTTGGACATATGGCAATGACTACCGGCGCTCGAGTAATTCGGTGTACCAAACGCCTGGCAAAAACGCTGCGCGTAGTAAGGAAACTCCTTACGCACGCCAGCTTGGCCCGTATGGATGGCGACAACTTCCGCGCCATGCTCAGCCTTAATCCTATTCAACGAATCCGCTATCATGTCGAGCGCTTCATCCCAGGATATTTCAACAAAGCTTCCATCGTTCAGCTTGTACAAGGGCCGTCTTATCCGGTCAGGAGCGTTGATGATCTCGGGTATCGCCTTACCCTTGGGGCATATGAAGCCCTCAGTATATGGATAACCCTTCCACCCCTGGACTTCGACGACAGTACCGTCCTCAATCGAGACGTTTAAGCCACATGCGCCGTTGCAAATACCACAGACCGCCTTGACGGTTTTTGTTGCCTGCGCTTCCAGAAGCTTACCGACTGTGGACTGTTCGTTCATCTTCACGATCTCCTCCCAGCTCATCATTGAAATACCGTACTAAGGTCTAAGGTCTAAGACCACGGCCGTCAAGCGCTAGTCATATCTCCCGAATTGGCGTGCCGCATCGATCATCGCCTGAACATTTTGCGGCGGCGTTTTTGGCGGTAAGGCACAAGCGGGCGCCAGCATAAAACCGCCCGGACGATCCTTCATTTTAAGTATGATCTGCTTGCTAGCCTCAAAGACGTCGCAGTAGATGCCCGTGTGCAAGAGGGTGGTCGGAACGTTACCGGCAATTACATGATCGTCACCGAAAAACTCTCCGGTTTTCCGGATATCCATCTCATGACCTATCGCAAATGTGGTTCTCGGTAAAAGCGGGATTTCTTCTTTCCAGTGCAGTAGATTCTTTGTGTGATTACCGCAAAGGTGAATAAGCCACTTCTTCACACCCTTGGACATGAGTTTTTCATGTAGCTCTACGATAAAAGGCAGACTGAATTCCTCGAACACCCTTGGGGAAACAAGAGCGTGCGCCTCACACGGATAGGTGCAAAACGCCGTAATCTTCTCGGAGCCGAATTCATTAACGTATATATCGGCTATGGTCAGTAAGTAATCGGTTGCTTTTCTTAGCAAGGCCCGAACCACATTGGGCTCCTTGATGAGCCATCGTAGCAAAAGGTCCGGTCCCGCTATGGATACGGCAAGACCGAACGGAGAACCGCCGTGAATCGATACTCCGAAACCGTTCTCGCTAGCGATTTTGGCAAACGCCATCGACCTGCCGGCGGCAGGCGCAGTTCTCGGGTCCGGCACCTCCAGCGCCTCAACATCCGCCGGGCTTGAAACCGCGCGCCGCGCAATAAAAGGTAGAGCGTGCGGAGGAGATGGGTGAAACTGAAGATCTCCTCCAAAATCCCATCCACCCCCATCCGGTATGCTATACGACAGGCCTCCGTCGTAGTGCTGCGACTCCTGCGTCCGCTTAAGGAGATCAAAGGCCAGCTTGGGATCGAGTAAAAAATCTTTTACCGGAACGCCTGCCCCCACAGCTGCATATGCCGACGCCATCGAGAGCACCGGAACCCTATCCACCCGAGTCCCGGTAACAACAGCTTTTATTCTTTCCGCAGAAGTCAACCTATCGCTCTCTATATAAGCTTTCATTTACCAAGCCCTGTTTTTTAACCTATTTCCAGCTGTTTTAACTCTTCGGCCTGAGCGCTCTCCACACCGAACGGCCTTACTTTAATCAACACAGCCGAAGCCAGTGCCAAGAACGCACATAGGTAAATCGGTGCGGTTGGCGATAGGTAATTCGCCATAAACCCTCCAACAAGCGGACCGACCGCCAGGCCAGCGCTCATGGATGAGCCGTGCCGCCCCATAACCGTGCCAAGATGCTGGGAAGGCGTATTCTCAGCCACGATCGTTATCGTGCTATTCGCCACCAAGGCGGCCGTAAAACCTTGAACGATTCTCCCCACTAAAAGCTGGGATATGGATGTCGACCAGGCGAATAACGCTAGAGAAATACCGAACCCGACCAGACCCACGGCCGTCAGGGTTTTCCTGTCGAAACGGTCGTTCATCTTACCGATGAACGGCGATGTGAAAGTCATGGCGAACCCAAAGGTGGCCAGCACTAGACCAAGCTCGGTTGATGACCGCTTCATCTGCAGCATCATGATCGGGATCGAAGTCATGAGCACACCGGCGCCCAGCATAACGATGAATCTGGCTATTAATATCGGTAGTTCATCCTTCAACCGCTGCATTGGTGCCTATCTACTTGAGCGCTAAACCGCCCGCCATCGCTTTCTCGCTCGCCGGATCCTTTCGGCCCACGCCATTGCCGTTCGGTCCGGCTTCTCCGACGACCAGTTCGAATATCTCCTGCGAAAGCTTGGCGAACCGGGGATCCGTTCGGTCTCTCGGCCGGGGAATATCGACGACGATCGTCGACTCGACCTTGCCCGGGCGCGGGGATACGATGGCGATGCGGTCGGCCAGGAAAACGGCTTCATCGATAGAGTGAGTAACCAGCACCACCGTTAGCTGCGCTCTCTCAAGGATCCTAAGCAGCTCTTGCTGCATAACAAGCCTTGTCAAGGCATCCAGAGCCCCAAAAGGCTCGTCGAGTAAGAGCACCTTGGGCTTGTTGGCCAGCGTAGCCGCCAAGGCCGCCCGTTGTCTCATGCCGCCCGATAGTTGCTGGGGATAGTGATGCTCAAAACCTTCAAGGCCGACCAGCTCAAGGTACTCGCTAACCTTCTCTTTTCGCTCCGCTTTAGGCACTCGTCTTTCTTCCAAGCCGAAGTAGACATTGCCTTCGATGGTTCGCCATGGTAGAAGCGTCGGCTCCTGGAAGACCATCCCCAGCATATCATGGACGTCCGATACGCTTCTTCCGTAAACCCACACGTCTCCCGTTGTTGGCGATTCGAGACCGGCGATGATACGCAGGATAGTCGACTTGCCGCATCCGCTCGGCCCAAGCAAGCAGAACAACTCTCCTTCCTTGACCGATATTGAGAAATCGGCCAACACTTGGAGAGAAGATCGCTTTTTTTTGCTGCCGTTCGTTGTAAAGACCTTATCTACCGAATCGATGCGGATCACATCTTTAGACATACTTATCACTTGCCTTTTTCGCTTAACCGGCTACAAGATGGTCGCGCCAGGACAGGGCTTTCCTCTCGATAAGCAAGAAGAGCCTGTTCAGCGCGAGTCCGATTACGGCTATGGCCATAACGCCCACCAGTATCAGCCCCATTTCCAATTGCCAGGCTGAATTATAGATAAGAAAGCCGAGGCCGGATTTGGCTCCTATCATCTCTGTAGCGATAATGCTCATCCACGCGATCCCCATGCCGACGCGCAGCCCGGTTAGAATCGACGGCAGGGCTGAGGGAAGCGCTACCTTAAACAACATGCTTTTAGGACGAGCCCCTTGAAGCTTGGCGAACTCCAATATTCTCTTCTCGGTCCCCCTTACGCCTTGAATGGTGTTGATCAGGATCGGGAAGAAACTGGCGATATAAACCACAAAGGCGTTGAGCGTAAACCCCAAGCCGAAGATCATCATGCCGATCGGCACGTACGCGAATGACGAGACGGGTCTCAATGCCTCCACGATGGGATTTAGGGTTCGCCCAACCGAGGGCGACCACCCCATGAGGACACCCGTCGGAACCGCGACAAACATCGCTATCGTGAAACCCACAAAGACCCGTTGAAGGCTGGCTATCATATGCCCGAACAGCTCACCACTCCGGATAGCCTCTGAAAGGGACTCCATAAAAGACGCTGGAGAAGCTAGGACATAATCCGGAACTATCCCGAAGCGCGAAAGGCCGTTCCATATGGCAAAAAGCAAAAGCAGAATAATCAACGTACCGATTGGAACTCGTTGATTGACGGCGCCGAATACCGAATAAACCTTTGGGCGAAGATCTTCGCTGGACATAAAGACCACCTCTACGCCCTGTATTCTTCGGGTATTTCCTTCTCCATATCCGGCAGAGTTTTGATCATCCCTTGCTTATACATGTGGTCCGCATACGCCTGGACGGTTTTTACATCGGTCATCGGCGTATACTTAGCGTGCTGCAATACCAGTTCCATAACCGGGATGAGACCTTTGTTGCCCATGTCTTCGGCCATTATCTTGGCGGCTTCCTTAGGCTTACTCTTGATGAAATCAAGCGCTTTGATATAAGCACGTTTTACGCCCTCCGCCGCTTCCGGTTGCTCTTTTATAAGTTTCTCGAGATAAATCAAGCCTCCGCACTGCAAACCCTTGCCCGGGAACAGCGTTCCTTCCCAATCGGCGAGCACCGGTCTGCCCCAACCTTGCACTATCGCCATCTGCGGCCCGTGGGGACAGACGCAACCCGCATCGACCGCGCGCTGCTTCACCGATATAGCTATCGAGGCCGGGTCCAAGGGCACAAGCTCAACGTCCTTCTTGAAATCGTAGCCTTTCTGGGCAAGCGTTAGTTTAAACGAGATGTCCGTCGGGCCGGCCTGGGTCGGAAATACCGCAATTCGCTTGCCCACCAAATCCTCCAACGTATTGATGCCGGAGTCCTTGTGCGTTATAACGGCATGACCCCCCTGATGCAGCCCGGCGATCCACTTAACCGGTACGCCCTTCGTGATCGCGTTGACAAAGCTCGGCGTGCCCCAAGCGGTGAAATCCACGGAGCTGGAAAGAAGGGCTTCCTGAAGCGAGACCACTTTTATGAACTCCACCTCGATGCCCTCTTCCTTGTAATACCCGAGTTTGTCGGCAAGCACCGTCGGCTCCGTACAACCGAGCGTTGAGATCGGGCTTTTCAAGCGGACGATACTCTTTTTCTTACTTACGGGCTTGGCGGCACCAGACTCTTTCGCAGTAGTTTTAGCGCTCTTACATCCGTCAACGACGCTGAGTGCACCTATTGACAGCGCTGTGCCGCCGACTAAGTACAAGAATTCCTTGCGGCTTATCCTGGGACCGTTAACGCTCTCATCTTTTTTCATTACTCCTCCCTAAGTCAACACCTGCTACCAAAAGGCCCGCGTTGGATACTGCTTCAGCATATCGATTAATGATCTATTAGTAATAACAATCATTACTATTGCTATGTTTTATATAATACCTTGACCGAAGCCTTGTCAAGGGGGATATCAAAAAGAGTCCCAGCGGGGGTCTTGTTACCATTGAACGCCTCGTAAAGCAGAAATCGAAAATCGAAACATCCCAGACTCATGCGACAGAACGTCGGGATATTTAGTTTCCAGGAGTTATGAAAAAAGATGAGAGCGTTAACGGTCCCAGGATAAGCCGCAAGGAATTCTTGTACTTAGTCGGCGGCACAGCGCTGTCAATAGGTGCACTCAGCGTCGTTGA
>JAMCWL010000053.1 GCA_023481285.1 Actinomycetota bacterium
CGGCCTTGGAAAGATACCGGTGAAGCTCCTCGTCAGGGGGCTTAAGCCTATCATGCTCATACTTCTCTTCGCTCTCGTTATGAACGCGTTTTTCACCCCCGGCCCAACCCTCAAGCTCTTTTTTTTGAGAGTGAGCGCAAATGGGCTTAAGGTGGGTGTTTTCGTCTCCATCCGGCTTGCCCTCCTCCTGGTCGGCACGTCGCTTCTGACCTTCACGTCGACGCCGATAGAGCTGACCGATGGCATGGAGTACCTGATGACGCCGCTTAAGAAAGCAGGCGTTCCAGCTCACGAACTGGCTATGATGATGACGATAGCGCTCCGCTTCATCCCGACGCTCGTCGAGGAGGCCGACAAATTGATGAAGGCCCAGGCGGCGCGGGGCGCGGACTTCGAATCGGGAAACCTTGTCAGGCGGGCCAAGAGCTTCATCCCGGTGCTCATCCCGCTCTTCATAGGGGTCTTCCGGCGGGCGGACGAGCTCGCCTCCGCGATGGAGGCGCGCGGCTACCGCGGCGGGGAGGGGCGAACCCGCCTGAGGGAACTCAGAATGAGAAGGACCGATTGGATAGCGCTGGTGGCGATGACAGTCGTTATAATAGCGATAACGATGATTGGTAGGCTGCCAATAGTATAGAAACTAGAAACAAGAAGAAAGATCTTGTTAGCTGTCATTGCGAGGAGGCCGAAGGCCGACGAAGCAATCTCAAACCACCGCAAAGCTTGAGGTAGCATCAGATTGCTTCGCCCCTTCGGGGCTCGCAATGACAGCCACTAGAGCTTCTTGTTTCTAACTGCTGGCAGACTGGTGGCGAAAATGCGCACGATGAAGATGACCCTCGAATACCTCGGGACGCATTATAGCGGGTGGCAGCGTCAGCTCCGCGCTCCCTCCATCCAGGAGGGGCTCGAGCGGGCGCTCTCAACGCTCCTTCGCGAGGAAATCGCCGTTTATGGGTCCGGGAGGACGGACGCCGGCGTACACGCCTTCAACCAGGTCGCCACGTTTAAGACCGCCTCCGAACTTGACTTAGGCAGAATGCGCTGGTCGCTCAATGCGATCCTCCCCGGGGACATCGTCGTAAAGGCCCTCGAGGAGGTCGCGGACGACTTCGACGCGAGGCGGGACGCCGCCTGGCGGGAGTACCGCTACTATATCCTCAACCGCCCTTACGCCTCGGTCTTCTTCTCGGGGGTCGTTCACCACGTCGCCAAGGCCCTCGACGTCTCCGCGATGGACGACGGGATCAAGCACCTCATCGGCCGCCACGACTTCGCCGCCTTCTGCCTTATCTCGGAGGTCGAAGGCTCGACCGTTCGCACCGTCCTGGAGGCGTCGGTCGTGCGGAACGGCGACATCGTCTGGGCCGGCGAGCCTCTTGAAGGACTGGTGACCGTTCGATTGAGGGCCCACGCCTTCCTCTACAATATGATGCGCGTCGTCACGGGCACGCTCCTCGACGTCGGAAGGGGCAAGCTGTCCCCGGACGACGTCAAGACCATCCTCGAATCGAAAGATCGTTCAAAGGCCGGCCAGACTGCACCCCCGCATGGGCTCACCCTCGTCGAAGTAGCGTACTAAGTCTAGTCATCAAGCGAAAACCTCTCTTTTGGATGTCAACCAAGCATGTGCTTGTATGTCTAATAGTCAAGGGTAGAGTAGTTTAGCCTAGAAAATTAGATTTAATAGTTGCAGGGCGTGATTGGCCTTGGTAATATTACAGTCGTTAGTAGCCATATCGCTTGTCTGCTTGTTAGGTTTCCAATTCGGGAGGGAGCGGGATGTCGCAACTGGTTGGGCGGCTTAAGGGCGTAACCGATAGGTTCTCACCATCGAGGTCGAGAACCTTTTTTGTTCTCCTTGTTTTACCAGTGGTTTTGCTGTTAATTGGCTATAGCACAACCTCTTATCTCTCTAAGAAGCCGAAGGAGACTCCAAAGCCGGCATGGGAATCACCCGTTCAAAAGGTGATCATCGGCCAGAAGCCGGCCCCCATCCGTAACCTTAAACCCGCTTCTCCCTCGGACTTGAAGCCCGGGGAAGGGGGTGGCCGGTGATGGTCGCCTCTCTTAAGCGCTCCCTCTCTTTTAGGATCGCCGCTTGGGTCATCTCATCCCTCCTCTTGATCGAACCAACCCTTTTCAATATGACGGCCGGTGCGGCCTACGCTGTCGAAGCGACGCAGACGGCTCCGGCGACGGATACCGCTCCGGCGACGGATACCGCGCAACCCAAGCTCACGCCGGATGTGACGACGCTCACGCCCCAGGAGCCGAAAGAGACGAACCTCGGCACCCCGGGAAAAAGGATCGACGAGTATCCGGACGTGACCGCCAAGGAATCTACGGCGACCGTGGTCAAAGAGATTATCGAAAAGAGGACCGAGACATCGAAGACCTATCTCTTGAGCGACGGCTCCTACAGGGCAAAGATAAGCGCGGGGCCGGTGCACTTCAAGGATGGGAAGGGCAAGTGGGAAGATATAGATAACTCGCTTGTCCCCGAATTCGACGGGAAGTCATTCACCAACAAGGCGAACTCCTTCAAAGTGCGCTTCCCCAATAACTCGCTCGATAACGAGATAAGAATCGAAAAGGGAAAGCAAAGGATATCTTTCTCGACGAACGGTCTCACCTCAATCGCGCCCGTCGTCGTCGGAGAACATCTCTCGTATTCGGGAGCATCCGGTATGAGCTACGACTACTCGGTCGTTCCCGGTGGCCTCAAAGAGGCGGTGGTCGTAAAGAAAGTCCCATCCTTCGATCGCCTTGCCTTCGACCTCAAGCTAACCGGGGTGACCTACAAAGAAGAATCGGGGACCGTCTTGCTCTACGACGAACAGACGGGCGAAAAGTCATTTACGATCGCCAAACCATACATGTACGACTCGAGGGTCGACACCGGGACGAATGAACCGATCCCCGCATTCTCAGCGAACCTGGAGACGACCGTCACTCCGTCGGCAAAAGGGCTTACCCTTACGATAGAGCTGGACAAAAAGTGGCTTAACGATCCCAAAAGGGTCTATCCGGTCTACATAGACCCCACGCTCAATCTCGGTAATCTGGGCGATACCTACGTCACGGATGCAAACCCTAACGCCAATTACGGCCCCCTGGGCGAGATGTGGAGCGGCTATTGGGACCCGACGACCGGCAAGAACCAGTCATACATCAAGTTCGACACCCCGCCCCTTTCCGGTTACTCCATAAACTCCGCAACGCTTAATCTTTATTCAACTTTCGCCTACTCTTTAAGCAATCCCACTGCAGTATGGCTCAATAGACCGACGGGCACCTGGTCGGAAACGGGCATCACCTGGAACACTCAGCCCAATACGCTTGCTTACGGCTCTACGACCGTCGCAAGCGGCAACTGGGCCCGGTTCGACGTCACCAGTCCAGTTCGGGACTTCATCAACAACCCCTCATCCAACAACGGCTTCATGATCCAGTCCAACGACCACGCGAGCCCGAATCCATATACCGCCTGGTCGAGCTCTACTTGGGATATGACGAAAACCCAGCTCGGCGCGGGGGACTTTACCGGCGACGGGAAAGCGGACGCCGTCGCCATGTACGACTACGGTGGGAACAACACCTCTATCTTCGTCTTTCCCTCGAATGGTAGCAATACCCTCAATCAACCGAGCCAGTGGTGGAACTCGGGGCCCGGAAACTGGTCCGCCGCAAACAGCAAGATGGTCGTCGGCGACTTTGATGGAAACGGTAAGAAGGATGTGGGCGTCCTCTACAACTACGGCACCTCAACGGGTTTTCTCGTCTTTGCGACCGCCGACAACGGTTGGGGCTTCAAGAGCATTACCTCGTGGTGGAATTCGACGGGCTTCGATTGGAATAGGTCGACGCCTGTCGCTGGCGACTTCAACGGCGACGGCAAGGACGACCTTGCCATCGTCTACGACTACGGCGGGTCAAACGCGAACATTTGGGTCTTGACTTCGAATGGTAGCTCGCTTAACGCGCCCGTTGTCTGGTGGAGTAGTGTGCCCGGCGGATGGAACGCTTCTTCGGCGAAGTACATCTCGAGCGGGGATTACAGCGGTGACGGGAGGGGCGACATAGTCGCCTTCTACAACTACGGCGGCACCTCGACCACGGCCTATGCGTTTACCTCCAATGGAAGCGCCTTTTCAGTCACCAACTGGTGGGGATCGACCACTTGGGACTGGAACGCCTCGACCTTCGTCGCGGCCAACATAAACGGCGACAACCTGATGGACGCCGTCGCACTCTATGACTACGGCTCTGCGACCACCAAGCTTTGGAGCTTCGCCTCGTACGGCATAGCCTTCCATGCTCCCGCCCTGGGTTGGGCGAGCGCGACCTGGGGATGGAACAAGAATTCCGCCCTCTACGCCGCGGGCGACGTCAACCAGGATAAACTCTGGGACGTCTTTGCCTTCTACAACAACGGCGGGTCGAACACCACCGCCTACGTCTTCCCCGCCCAAGGTATGGACCCCGTCTACTTCAAGAAGTTCGCCACCAAAGATAACACGAACCCCTCGATACAGCCGTATCTTACCGTTAACTACAACATGCCCAAGCCCTTTGACCTCGTCTCGCCCGCCAACAACTCCACCACCAACAACCCCATGCCCCCTTTCACCTGGCAAGCAAGCGACAACATTGACAAATACGAGCTCTGGATTGATAACTTCAACGGCTATAAATACAGCAAGAAGCTGAAATTCAATACGACTGCAAGCGGCGCAGGTGTTAGCACCAACCAGACCAATTTCCCGACCCCCGTTCACATCAATTCCTCGTCGTGGCCGGATGCAAACGAGCGAGTCCGTTTCTTTAGTCAATCTAATGTTGGCGGCAAGCGGATCCGATTCTACGCGGCCGATAGCGTCACTAACCTCGCTTACGAGGTCGAGTACTACGATGCGACCTCCCAGGAAGCCGTCTACTGGGTAAAAGTTCCTCAGATAAATGGCAATTCCAACACCGACTATATAACTATCTATTATGGCAACGACCCGAACGGTACTGACCAGGACAACAAGACAGGCGTCTGGAACTCCAATTTCAAAGGTGTCTACCATCTTGGCGACAACTCCTGGGGGAGCTCCCCCGAGGCCAAAGATTCGACCGTGAACAACAACAACGGTACGAATAACGGCTCGACGGATAGCGCTGGGCAAATAAGGCGTGGCAGAAATTTCAATAATATAGACTATATTGCACCCCCCGATAGTGCCGATTGGTCTTTTGGCTCAGGAGATTTCACGATTGAGTTGATGGCAAATTGGACGAGTCTCAACGATATTGAATCTCTGATGGGCCAGTCTAACGGTCCTGGAGCCGTTCCAAAATGGGCCATAGTAAAAAATATAAATACTAGCTTCGGCTATGATAATAGCAGGCTCATATTTCATATATATAATGCAGGCGATAAATTTGTATCCTGGAATTGGACTGCAAGTATTGGAGTATGGTATCACGTTGCGATTGTAAGGTCTGGTAGCAGTTGGTATTTATATGTCGATGGGGTTCAAATTGGGGGGACACAAACAGAATTAGCTGCCATTCTCGATATTTCTGATGCATTAAATATAGGCGCGGATGGAGAAAATTGGAATGCGCTCAACGGAAAATTAGACGAGGTGCACATATCCAAAGACGTAGCGCGTTCAGCCGATTGGATCAAGCTCTCCTACTACTCCACCAAAAAGACAAACTGGAATGGCGACGGCTGGCTTAACTGGGATGCCGAAGTAAGCACTATCTATCGGGACAATATTTCAAAGGCTGTGACAACGATAGATCCACCTTCGCCTCTTTCGATTGGCAACCACACCTGGTTCATACGAGCTGTTAACAATCAGCCGCAGTACACATATACGCAATCCACCTCGACATGGAACCTCAATGTCGTCTCAACGCCCATGCTGGGCGTTGAGGACTACTGGTCTTACTGGGGATACAACCTCGGCGGCGGGCTCTCCTCGAAGGTAAACGTGGCGAACGGCAACCTCATCGTTCAAGAGAGCGATCTCTCAAGCCCCGACCGCAAGGCATCCATAGAATTCTCGAGGGCGTATAACTCTCTGGAGACGGTCCAATCACCCCTCGGACCAGGCTGGAGATTCAATACTCCCTCTCTCGATACCACGTCGATCGCCGACGGCACCGTGATCCTTACGACCGAGGACGGAACGCGCTACTACTTCGGTAAAAAGGCCGACGGTAGCTATGACCGCCCTGCCGGGATGGACCAGGACCTTACTAAGAATGGCAGCACATTTACATTAACCACCAAGGAGCAGACCAAGTTCAACTTCGATAGCGCCGGCGTTCTTCAGACCGTCGTCGACAAAAACAACAACACCACGACCTACAACTACGACGGCGGTGGAAAGCTCGTTAATATCACCTATCCGTCCGGCAGACAGCTAGTCTTTGATTACTATACGAGCGGGCCCGATACCGGGAGGCTAAAGACCGTGACGAGCCCGGGTCCTCGTATGGTCTCCTTCACCTACGAGAACGGAAGGCTCAAGACCGCAACCGACCCCAGAGGAAAGATCACAACCTATAACTACGATGCGAACGGCAAACTCTCAAACATCGTGGACCCGAGGGCGAAAACCACCACCTTCTCGCTCGACGCGACGGGAACGGTCAGCTTTGTGAGAGACGCCAGAGACAAGCAGATCGCCACCTTCACGTACGATGTGGTCAACAGAAAGACGATCGTAAAAGATGCCCTGAATAACCAGACAACATACGAGTATAACGGGCGCGGGAACGTCACGAAACTGACGAACGCGGCCGGAAACGTCACAACCACCACCTGGGATGAGAGAAACAGGAAAGCCACCGTAACCGATGCTAGCGGCAGTACGACCTACACCTACGACGCGAACGGCAACACTACCGCTAAGCGGGATAATATCGACGTCGGCAAGGATTCGGTCGCTTCCACCTCCTACGACGCCAAAAACAACCCCACCGGCACGACCGACCCCAACGGACGGGGCACCGTCATCAACTATGACCAGAAGAGCAACCAGACCTCGTCCGCCAATACCTCACGCAAAGAAGCGGACGCCAACACCTACGACGACTATGGAAACGTAACGGCGGCCACCACCCCGGGTGCCCCCACCTACAACATCGTCTACAACGGCAGCTTCGAGAAGACACCCGGTGCGGGAAGTTCCCCGGTAGCCTGGTGGAACAACGTGGGCACGGCGTCTTTTACATCCGATGCCACTTATTCCAAGTACGGGCGTAAGAGTGCCAAGATAACCGCCACAACCCCTGCGGACAACTACTACGAGAGCCAGAACGTCCTCGTCTCCGCCGGTCAAAAGTTCACCCTCTTCGTCGACATGAAGATCGACATACCGAACCAAGCCGGAAACGGCGCCGCTTACGGCCTCCAGTTCTACGATGTAAACGGCTACTACATCTCGAGCGAGTGGAGCCCCGCCTACAAGGGAGTAGGAAACATCGCGGCCCCCATAACGACCGAGGCTCCACCTGGAACACACCACGTGGTCGTCTACTTGAGACTCACCGGAGTAACCGGCTCCGTCTGGTTCGACGGAGTTCAGCTCGAATCCCCGGTGGTGGCCACAGACGGGTATATCCTCACCCCGAACGATCGGGTGGAGAACTCTAGCTTCGAGATACCCTACCCCGGCTACTGGACGGCCAATGGAGCGCCCACAAGCTTTGCGACCGACGCCAAGTGGGGAGGGACCCAATCCGCCAAGATCTCCCTTACCGCAACGGGGACCGCGTCCTACGTCTCAGACGATATAGGCGTCACGGCCGGCGAGAAGCTCACCCTTTCCGCCGTCGTCAAGACGGTTGACGTGACCGGAGACGCCAAGACCCAGGGGGCGAGAGCGGAGATCGCCTACTATGACCAGGCTGGAGCCTTCATCGAAAGCACCGCCACCCCCTTCAAGGTGGGCACGGGAGACTTCTCCCGGCTCGCCAAAGCGACCACCGTGCCGGCAGGAGCCTACACCGCAAAAGTAACGGTCATCCTCAAAGACGCCAAGGGAACCGCCTGGTTCGACAACGTAAAGCTCACCCCGAGAGAGACGACCGAGTACACCTACGACGACGCCTCGGGAACCAACACCTGGCAGATAAAGACAGCCAAAGACCCGCTTTCAAACACCACAACCTACGCTTACGATGCGGCCGGAAACAAGATAACCGAGACCGACCCCGAGAGCCACACCGTAAACTTCGCCTACGACGAGAACAAGAACCTGAAAACCGTCGTCGACGCGAACGGCAAAACCACCTACTATGCCTATGATGAGAACGGCAACCTTACCGAAGTAAGGGATCCGAGGTCGGTATCGGATACCGACACCGCCTATCTAACGAAGTATGAGTATAACGAGATAAACAAGGTTTCCAGAGCAATCGACCCCATAGGAAAGACCACCACCTACGAGTACGACCCAAGGGGTCTTGAGACGACCGAGACCACGCCCAGGCAAGACAAGCTCCTAACCGATTACGACGCGGCCGGGCGCGTGTTAAAGAAGTACACCTCTCCTTCCTCTGCGACCTTCGACTATACATACGACGGCGCGGGTAACCTAAAGACGGTCACCGAACCGGGCGGCACTTTAACCAACACCTACGACAAGGCGAACCGCCTTACCAACGCCACCGATCCCTTTAGTTACACCTTGAACTACACCCTCGATCTCTCGGGAGACGTCACCCAGCTCTCCGACAACAAGGCGAACACCGTCAAATACGACTACGGAAGCGCCGGTCAGGAGATATCCCTCATCGATCCATCAGGCATGGAGACCACCTTCGCCCATGACGATAAGGGCAGGGTAGTCCAGACCGCCTTCGGAGACGGCTTAACCCAGTCGAGAAAGTACGACGAAGCCGGGCGCCTGACCGAGATGAGAACCCTAACCGCGGGAGTGGGATTTTCCTCCACCAAGAACGCCTGGGACTCGACCGCCTGGGACTGGACGAAGACCCAGATAGTAACGGGCGACTTCACCGGAGACGGCAAAGCCGATGTCTTAGCCCTTTACAACTTCGGAGTAAACAACACCGGCTTCGAGCTATTCAGAGCCAAAGAAGACGGGTCCGGCTTCTACCCTCCCGTCTTCTGGTACAGCTCGACCTCCTGGGATTGGAACCTCTCCTACCCCGTAGCGGCAGACTTCGACAGAGACGGCAAAGACGACCTCATGGTCTTCTACTACTACCCCGCCGACACCAAGACGATAGCCCACTTCTTCAAATCCACCGGCACCTCGTTTAACGCGCCGGTCATCTGGTGGGACTCGGGCGTCGGAAACTGGGACCTTACAAAGAGCACTCTTAAGACAGGCGACTTCAATGGCGACGGCAAGGCCGACGTGGCAGCGCTTTACGACTATGGAAGCCAGACCTCCACCCTCTTCGTCTTCACCTCGACCGGAACCTCCCTTAACCCACCGGCCCGCTGGTGGGACTCTGGCGCGGGCGCCTGGGACGCCACACTCACCAAGATAGTCGCGGGAGACGCCACCGGAGACGGAAAAGCAGACATAACCGCCTTCTACAGAGCGGGTCCCACCACCACAACCGCCCACCGCTTCGTCTCCAACGGAAGCCTCTTCATGAGAAACGATATCTGGAGCTCCACCGCTTGGGATTGGTCTAGAACTAAGTTCACGGCTGGAGATCTAAACGGCGACAAACAGTCTGATGTGCTTGCTTACTATGGTTACGGTGGCAGCACAACTGCCGCCTGGACGTTTATCTCAGACGGCTATGGCTTCTCAAACGTAACAAAAGCGTGGGAAGACTCTCAATTCAGCTGGGATAATTCATGGAACGAAACAGGAGACGTAGACGCAGACGGCAAAGCAGACGCCATCACCTTCTACAACTACGGAGGAACACACTCAGCCATCTGGCTCTTAAAGCACCTCTCCGCCGCAGCCAACACCCCCTTCACCTACGAGTACACGAAAGATAACAAGGCAAAGAAGTTCACCAGCCCCCTATACACCGAAGACTACGGCTATGACAGCATCGGAAGGCTCACCTCCTGGATAAAGACGGGAGGAGCCGGAAACGCCAATGAAAGCTATGCTTACGACGCCGCAGGAAACATAACCACCAAAGGCACAAGGACCTTCACCTACGACGCGGCGGACAGAATAACGAGCTCCAGCCAATACTCCGACTTCGCCTACGACGAGAACGGCAACCTCACAAGATTCAGAGACTCAACCGGCAGACTCTACGAACTAACCTACAACCCCTACGACCAACTCACCCAGGTAAAGATAGACGGCGTAATCAAAGCCAACTACGAATACAACTACAAAAACCTGAGAACCGTAAAGAAAGACGCTGCAGGTGCAGTCGTAAAGCGCTACCACTACGACAAAAACGATAACTTAGTTAGAGAATCAGATGCAGCAGGAGCAACCATCGCCTTCTATACCTGGAACGATAAGGGCCAGCCCGTAACCCTAACGAGAACCGTAAACCAAAACGGCACACCCGTAACCGTAACGTACTACTACCACCTGAACGCCAGAGGAGACGTCGTCGAATTGTCCGGCTACGGAGAATCCTACGAATACGACCCCTGGGGCAAAGTCCTCAAAGCCCCAACCGATCAAGTGGGAGCCGAGAATCCAATCCGCTATGCCGGCTATTACTATGATACCGATACCGGGCTATACTATGTGAAGGCACGCTACTACAGCCCGGACTTGGGAAGGTGGCTAACCAAGGACCCGGATGGAGGGGATAGAAAAGACCCACAGAGCATAAACCCTTACATCTACGTGGACAACGATCCGGTAAACAAGGTTGACCCGGATGGGAAGCTTCCAAATCCAGCTATTGCTTTGTGGATCATAGGTATTGCTGTCGCAATAAGTTTAGCAAACTACGGCTACCATCCATTTGCGAACCTATATGTAGGATTTTATCCAAGAGTCAAGCGGTTTGTAAGGCTGAGGGCAGCGCCAAAGATTAGGGCTTATACTCGCCGGATGCAGTCGACTAGAACAACAATAACGTCTTGCCATGCAACCAACGCTATGCAGCGGCCGATGGTTGGACGCAGGCAGCTTAATGCATGGGGCGAATATGTATATAAAAACGCAATGGCGTCAGTTACGCACAGCGCAATAGAAAATCGCCCGGAACTGCCCGATGGCGTGCGATTTAGTCCAGACATATCGACTATTGTGAGAGGCAAGTGATATTTATGAATCGACCTCGTTTCAGAATAGCTTACATTCTGCTGCCTATTATTTTTTATGGGAATTATCTGTCAGCTAGCGATGGTTTGCTCTGGGGTTTTGCGAATAACGTGTCAGCAGTACTTACGTTAGCCCTGCTGGCTCTAACAACAGCAGGGATATACCTAATAGACAAGAAATATGGTGATCAGTATTACAAGCGATATGAAGCATGTTCACGGGTCAATAACAGACGGGTTTCTGTCAGTATTATAAAATTAATAAAGACACTTAGTTTCTATCTTGGTTTTACGACATTATCTGCTGCATTCTTCATAGGACTTTTTACTTTTAGAGGTATTTATACATGGTGGCATCCTTTCAAAATGCTGTTGGAAGGCTCGATATTATGGACTATCTATTTTGTGGCCGCCTCTGAACTCAGATTACCGCACTATAATAAGTTAGCAAGCCAATCTAACACGCTTTGAGCACCAGCAGAGGAGGCTCAAGAATAAGAACTTAGAACCGAACCGTGATCCTCATGGGAAGACCGCCTACACCTACGACAAGGCCAACCGCCTAACGAGCGCAACAGATCCCTCCGGCTACAGCCTGAACTACGCGCTCGACCTTTCCGGCGATGTGACGACCCTCTCCGACAACAAGGGGAACACCGTCAAGTATGAGTACGGAAGCGGTGTCGGCAGACTCTACGAACTAACCTACAACCCCTACGACCAACTCACCCAGGTAAAGATAGACGGCGTGATCAAAGCCAACTACGAATACAACTACAAAAACCTGAGAAGCGTTAAGAAAGATGC